>DATIOP010000221.1:0-3828 GCA_035472975.1 Gemmatimonadales bacterium | reverse complement strand
TATCGGAGAGGGACCGGCAACGGTTTCTGGCGCTACTTCGACAGCAGCCGGAACTGGCAAGAGATTTACCCCCAAGGATTCCTTCCCGAGTTCCATCCCAAGGTGAACGACTACTCCGCAGCTGGCGGAATTCGCACCAGCCTTGGCGGGTGGGCGGCCGACGCCGGGGTCTCCTGGGGGTTGAACCGGTTCGACTACGATCTGGACAACACCAACAATCCTTCGCTGGGGCCCTGCCTCGACGTAGCCTGCGCTCCCGGTGCCGATGGGGTTTTCGGTAACTCCGACGACCCTGGTATCCCGAATCAGACTTCGTTCGACGCCGGCTCGCTGCAGCGCAGCGAAGTCCTGGTCGGGCTGAACCTGTCGAAGCCGCTCAACATAGGTCTCCCCAACCCGCTGAACCTCGCCATCGGCGGGGCGTGGCGACGGGAGTACTACAATATCTATGCGGGCGAATTTGCTTCTTACGTGAATGGGGGGCACGCCGCGCAGGACAGCGTCGCTGTTCCAGGTGATCTCTCACCGGGTGGTTCCTCGGTGTTTGCCGGATTCCGGCCAGCGGACGAGGCGGACGAGAGCCGGGCCAACGTGGGCGCCTACCTCGACCTCGAGACCAACCTGACTTCTGGGCTGTTAGCCAACGTCGCGGGACGCTATGAGAACTACAGCGACTTCGGCGACCGGGTCACCGGCAAGCTGGCCTTGCGGTACCAGCCCACCAAGCGGTTCGTGCTGCGGGGCGCGGCCAGCACCGGGTTCCGGGCACCCGGCCTGGCCCAGAGCTTCTTCAGCCATGTCACGACAAACGTCATCGGAGGGCAATTCCAGGAGATCGGGAACTTCCCGGTAAATCATCGTGCATCCCGGATCTTCGGTGCCAAGCCGCTCAAGGACGAGACTTCGGTCAACTACAGCGCCGGGTTCGCCTTCACGCCGGCCGACAACTTCACGATCACGGTGGACTACTTCCACATCACGATCAACGATCGGATCCTGCTCGGCGCGACGTTTAATGACGCGGTCTCCCAACAAATCCTTGCCGACTCGGGCTTCGGCAACATTGCGGGAGTTCAGTTCTTCACCAACGGCCTGGACACCAAGACCGACGGCGTCGATTTCACCGCCGACTGGCTGGTGCCCGCCGGCAAAGGGACCCTGGATCTCAACCTTGGCGTCAACTACACCAAGAACAAGATCACCCACGTCGATCCACCCCCCGCCATTCTCCAGGGCACCGGCTCGACCTACACCAGCATCCTGGACCTCGTGACCCAGGTAGGCATCGAGGAGGAACGGCCCGACTGGCGCGGCACCCTGCAGGCCAACTACTCCATCGGGCGGGTGCATACCCTGGGGCGTGTCAGTTACTTTGGCGGCTTCGCCTCCGCGCAGCCAAGCTTTACCGATCGCGAGGAGTACGGGGCCAAGACTCTGGTCGACCTGGAGATCGGGTATCGCTTCGACCAAGTGAACCTGTCGGTCGGGGCCCGCAACGTCTTCGATACCTACCCCGACCAGCCGAAGGCGGAGTTCAACAACAATGACAACACCTTCCCCTGGGCGGCTGCGTCCCCGTTCGGGTACAACGGCCGATTCCTGTATACGAGGGCGGAGATGATCTTGGGGTGGTGAGAGGTGAGACGTAAGACGTGGGACGCCAGAAGTAAGGAGTAAGGAGTGAGGAGTAAGGAGTCAGGAGCGAGCGGGCGGGGGAGAGATCCTGCGCCCGCTCTGCTTTTCGGCGGTTGGTCCCTCCCCGATGGCACCATCGTCCAATTGTCCCCATCAAGGCACTCTTGTACTGTGCATCCTCCGCATCAGCACTGAGAAAGGAAACGTTCACGTAACGGATTACGTGACTAGTGCCCGCGTCGTACCGCCCTTTCGCTTTTGGAGAAGTACCGATGGCTACCATCACTGAAGTTGCTCCACAGACGGCCAGCGAGAAGGCCGCCGTTCGTCCGTTTCCCGTGACGGCTTTTCCGGAGGCGGACCTTATCGAGTTGCGCACTCGCATCAACGCAACGAAGTGGCCTGAACGGGAGACGGTCACGGATGCAACCCAAGGTGTCCAGCTCGCGACAATGCAGAAACTCGCCCGTTACTGGGCAGAAGACTACGACTGGCGCAAGATCGAGGCGAAACTGATCGCCCTGCCGAATTTCTTGACCGAGATCGATGGGCTGGACATTCATTTCATTCATGTTCGTTCGAAACATGACAATGCATTGCCGCTCATCGTGACGCACGGCTGGCCCGGCTCGATCGTCGAGCAGATGAAGATCATCGCGCCCCTGACCGATCCCACCGCGCATGGCGGGAGCGCATCGGACGCGTTCGACGTGGTAATTCCCTCGATTCCCGGGTACGGCTTTTCGGGCAAACCGTCCACGACCGGGTGGGGACCCGACCGCATTGCGCGGGCCTGGGTGGTGCTGATGAAGCGCCTCGGGTACACGAAATTCGTGGCGCAAGGCGGCGATTGGGGCGCGGTCATCACCGATCTAATGGGCGTGCACGCAGCCCCGGAGTTGCTCGGCATTCACACCAACATGGCCGGCATCTTTCCAGCCGAGATTGATGGGGCAGCCTTTTCCGGCGCGCCGGCCCCAGCGGGTCTCTCGGCCGATGAGAAACTCGCTTACGACCGTCTGCAGTTCGTTTATCAAAAAGGAATCGCCTACGGGTTCCAGATGGGTCTGCGACCGCAAACCTTATACGGCATCGCGGACTCACCCGTGGGCCTGGCGGCTTATTTCCTTGATCACGACGCACGCAGCTACGATCTCATCGCGCGCGTCTTTGACGGACAGTCCGAGGGCCTCACGCGCGACGACATCCTCGACAACATCACGATCACCTGGTTGACGAACACGGCGCTCTCTGGCGCCCGACTCTACTGGGAGTATTGGGGAAAAGGGTATTTCAATGCCAAAGGCGTCTCCATTCCCGCTGCCGTAAGCGTCTTTCCTGACGAATTGTATCCGGCTCCGCGGAGCTGGGCAGAGCAGGCATATCCCAAGCTGATCCATTTCAACAAGGTGGAGAAAGGCGGCCACTTTGCGGCCTGGGAACAGCCGGAACTTTTCGTTGAAGAGGTGCGGACAGGGCTCAGGTCATTGCGGTGAGACGTAAGACGTGAGACGTGAGAGGCGAGGTAAGCGGGCGTGGGAGAGATCCTGCGCCCGCTCCATTTTCATGGTTAGTCCAACCGCTTGTCAGGGCACCAAAGCCAGGAACAGAAAAGCCGCAAACAGGACCAGGTGCACCGCCCCCTGCATCATGTAGGTGCGGCCGGTACCGAGGGTGACTGCGCTCACCAGGAAGGTCACCACGAGCATCGCCATGTCCTTGGCGCCCAGGCCCAGGACCAGGGGCAAGCCAAAGACGATCGATGCGATCACGACTATTGGGACCGTGAGGCCGATGCTGGCGAGCGCCGAGCCGATCGCCAGGTTCATGCTGCTCTGGATGCGGTTCGCCCGGGCGGCACGCACCGCAGCCCACGTCTCCGGCAGGAGGACCAAGGTGGCGATCACTATGCCGACCACGGTACGCGGCGCGTTGGCTGCCTCGACGGCCCCTTCGATGGTGGGCGACAGCATCTTTGCCAGGCCCACCACCGCCACCAGAGACACCAGCAGCAACCCAAAACTCGCCCACGCTACCTTCGTCGTTGGACGCTCCGCCTGTACCTCAGGATTGGCGGCATCGGTCACCGGGATGAAGTAGTCGCGATGGCGAATGGTCTGAACGAAGACGAAAATCGCCCAAAGCGAGCCCGAGGCCACCGCCACGAAGGCGAGTTGCGGGGTGTTGTAGGTC
>DATIOP010000220.1:0-5921 GCA_035472975.1 Gemmatimonadales bacterium | reverse complement strand
GCGACGAGGGCGCCATAGATAATGCCGACCACAGCCGAGACCAGCACGATCGTCGTGACGACGGGGCTCAGTGCCACCTCGGGGAAGAACGGCACGGCAAACCGAAGGAAGCAGTAGGTCCCCATCTTGAGGAGGATGCTGGCCAGAATCACGCTGCCCGCGGTGGGCGCCTCGACGTGCGCGTCGGGTAGCCAGGTGTGGAACGGGAACATCGGCACTTTGATCGCGAAGGCCAGGAAAAAGGCCGCGAAGAGCCAGGGAGCCAGGGTTCCCAGCTGTGGCGAGTGCTCCAGCAGGTCGGCGTAGGCGAACGAAACCGTTCCGGTGCTCTCGGCAACCTTCCATACCATGACCAGGATCGCCACGAGCATGAGGAGCGAGCCGAGGAAGGTGTAGATGAAGAACTTGATGGCCGCGTAGAGGCGGTTCTTCCCGCCCCAGACCCCGATGATGAAGTACATCGGGATCAGCATCACTTCCCAGAAGACGTAGAAAACGAAGAGATCGAGCGCGAGAAATACCCCGAGCATGCCTGTCGTCAGGGTGAGCATGAGAGCGTAGTATCCCCGCTCTCGTTCGGTGATGTATTTCCAGCTTCCGAGCACAGCCAGCGGCATGAGCCCCGTGGAAAGCAGCACCATGAAGAGTGAAATGCCGTCGAGGCCGACCCGGTAGTTGATTCCCCATTGCGGGAGCCAGGGCGCCACGACTCCGAACTGGATGCCGCCCGAGGTCGGATCGAAGGCCCACCAGAGTCCCGCAGAGAGCAGGAATTCCAGAATGGTGACCACGAAGGCGATGTGCTTGGCGCGCGCGGAGGGCGCCAGCAGCACCGGCAGCACGCCAACCAGCGGCAGCACCAGCAGCGCGGTCAGGATCCAGGTGTTGTAGTTCAGACCGAACAGGAAGTCTTGCATGGCCCGCGAGTTGAAGGTTCTGTCTCTACCACACCAGCCGGCCCAACACGTACAGCACTCCAACCACAAACACGGCGACGTAGACGCCCACCTGGCCCGTCTGCAGTTGCCCGCCGACCCAGCCCAGTGCTCGCATCAGGCCGGCGGATCCGTTCACCGCGGCACCATCGATCAGGCCCTGGTCCACCTTCCGCCACAGGGCGACTCGAGAAATCGTCATCAGCGGGCGCACGATGATCGCATCGTAAATCTCGTCGATGTAGTACTTGTGGTAGAGCACCTTCCAGAATCCCTGGTCCGGTACCGCCTCGTGGGCCGGGACGATGGCGCGGCCGAGGGTGCTCCGGTAACCCCAGACCAATCCGATAACGGCGATGGCTATGGCGACCCCGAGGAGGGTCATCTCGGTCGAGCCATGCGGCAACGCAGGCTCGCCCACGAACTGGGTTGCCTTGCTGGTGACCGGTTCGAGCCAGTGGTGCAGTAGCTCGGTTGGACCGAGCGCGCTGGCAAACTCGGGGAGATTGAGCCAGCCGCCGGCCAGGCTGAGCAGTCCCAGGATCACCAGAGGCCCCGTCATGATCCAGGGCGCTTCGTGCAGGTGTTCCTTCTCTTTCGCCCCGGTTCGATTCTCACCGTGGAAGGTCATCGCCATGAGGCGCGCCATGTAGAACGCGGTGATCAAGGCGGCCGTCGCTCCCATCGCCCAGAAGACCCGGAAAATCGGCTCGTGCTCGCCGCGGCCAAAGGCGAACGCCAGGATTTCATCCTTGGAGAAGAAACCGGCGAAGGGAGGAATCCCCGCGATGGCGAGGGTCGCGATCCACATCAGCACCCAGGTCACCGGGAGATGGTGGCGCAGCCCGCCCATGTTGCGCATGTCCTGCGCGTCTTCGTGAGAGTGGGTGGTGTGATACGCGTGGTGCATCGCGTGGATCACGCTTCCCGACCCGAGGAAGAGCAGCGCCTTGAAGAAGGCGTGGGTGGCGAGGTGGAAGATGCCGGCGGTGATGGCGCCGGTCCCCACCCCCAAAAACATGTAGCCGAGCTGGGAAACGGTTGAGTAGGCCAGCACGCGCTTGATGTCGTACTGGCGGAGCCCGATCGTGGCGGCGAAGAGCGCCGTGAGAGCGCCGACGCCAGCCACCACGGTCTGGCTCACCGGCGCCAGCGCGAAGAGCACATTGGCTCGTGCCACGAGATACACGCCGGCGGTCACCATCGTGGCAGCGTGGATCAGGGCGGAGACCGGCGTGGGACCGGCCATCGCGTCAGGTAACCAGGTATAGAGCGGGATCTGGGCCGACTTGCCGGTGCAGCCGAGGAAGAGGAACAAGGTGATCGCGGTTACCAGCGCGCTGCCTGCGGGCAGGACCTCGCCCGCACGGCTGAACACGTCGGCGAAATTCAGGCTCCCGAACGCCTGCCACATCAGGAACATGGCGATCAGGAAACCGAAGTCCCCGATTCGGTTCACGATGAAGGCCTTCTTGCCCGCGTCCGCGTTGGCCTTTTCGGAGAACCAGAAGCCGATCAGGAGGTAGGAGCAGAGACCGACGCCTTCCCACCCGATGAACATCATCGGGAAGCTGGCGCCCAGCACCAGCACGAGCATGAATGCGACAAACAGGTTGAGGTAGGCGAAGTACCTCGGGTAGCCGTCGTCTGCCTTCATGTAGCCGATGCTGAAGAGGTGGATCAGGCTTCCCACGCCTGTCACCACGAGCAGCATCACCATCGAGAGATGATCGAGCAGGAAGGAGAAGTCGACCTTCAAGTCACCGACGGGGAGCCAGCTCCAGAAGGTGATGATCGGTGCGGCTTCGGGGTCGGCCTGCCATACCGGCGCCACTTGCCGGAAGGCGACGAGTGCGGTGGCGAATGCGCCGAGAAGCACTCCGGCGCCAATGATCGAGACCGCCGCCTTGGCTCGAGGCTGCCAGAGGGAGAGCGCTCCGTTGAGCAGGAATCCCAGGAGCGGAAGCCCCAGGATCAGGCCGACCAGGAGATTCAGGTTTTCCGGCAGCGCCGTCTCCGGGCCCTGCCCAAGAACGGCAAGAAGATCCAGGTGCATCAGCCCCTGAGCAGGTTGACGTTTCCGAGATCCACCGAGCGGTGGTGCCGGAACATGGCGATGATGATCGCGAGCCCCACCGCGGCCTCCGCGGCGGCGACCGTCATGACGAAGAAGACGATGACCTGGCCGCCCAGACCGTGGGCCTGCGCCAGGGCGATGAAACTCAGGTTCACGGCATTGAGCATGAGCTCGATGCACATGAACAACACGATCGCGTTACGCCGAAGCAGCACCCCGGCGACACCGATGGTGAAGAGAATGGCCGAAAGGCCCAGCGCCTGACCGAGCAGCATCAGACCCTCCGTTTAGCCAGCACGACGGCGCCGACGATCGCGGTGAGCAGGAGTACCGAGGTGAGCTCGAACGGGATGAGATAAGTCTGGAACAAGGGAGCCGCGATTGCTCCGGTGACACCCTGCGTCTGAACGGCGGCGGCAGCGGTCTTCCCGGCGTCGAACACCATCGTGGGATCCGCCAGCCGGCTCGAACCGGTGTATTCCAGCGCCAGGCGTTCCGCGCTGTAGTGGGGCAACGCGGCCAGCTCGGCCAGCAGCAGGATGACGACTCCGGCGGCCAGGATCCAGACCGGCCAGCGCTTGAGGTCGGATTCGCCGCGGCCGAGGTTCAGCAGCATGATGACGAACAGGAAGAGCACCATGACGGCGCCCGCGTACACCAGGACCTGGATGATCCCGATGAACTGGGCGTTGAGCAGCACGTAGATGCCCGCCAGGCAAAGCATGGTGGAGATCAGCCAGAAGGCGGAAGCGATCGGATTGCGCTGGGTCACGCAGAGGAGCGCCGACAGCACCGCCACCGTGGCGAACAGGTAGAAGACCGCCTCGGTCATCTATTCACCCTTGGGATCGGTGGGATCCCACAGCGTCGAGACGCTGTGTGTCTGGGAAGAGAGCCGCTCGAGGTCGTACACGAAACGATCCCGGCTGTACTCGGAATTCTCGAAGTGCACGCCGACGTGAATGGCCTCCTCGGGGCAGACTTCCTGGCAATACCCGCAAAAGACGCAGCGGAACTCGTCGATCTCGTAGATCAACGGGTACCGGTTCCCCTCCTCGTCCTCGCCGGGCACCAGCTTGATGCAATTGGCCGGGCAAATCTGGGGACAGAGCCCGCAGGCGACGCACTTTGACCGGCCTTGCTCATCGGTGAGCATCCGGTGGGTGCCGCGCCAGCGCGGGGAGATCGTATAGTCCGCGGTGCTCTTCGCCTCCGGGTACTCCATCGTGACTTTGGGCTCGAAGAGCTTCTTGAACGTGAGCCCCATGCCCTTGAGCGCGGCGCGGACGTAGCTCACCTCGGCCTCCGGGCGCTTCAGCACCTTCACCCCAATCGTCATGCCGCCTCCTCCACACCCGCGGGCACCGGAGCCGCGGGGGCCCGACGGGCCGCTGAGCCGCTGACCAGGCGCCCGCGGTCGAGCACCAGGAAGACAAGGACCATGAGGGGGAGATTGAGCAGGAAGAGCGCACCCATCTTGATGGTCTCCGAGCTCCCGCTCAACAGGGTATCCACGCCGTAGATCCCGAGACCCACGAGCATCACATAGGCGAGGCCGATCGGCATCAGCACCTTCCAGCCCAGCGACATCAGCTGGTCATAGCGGAACCGGGGCAGCGTCCACCGGACCCAGATGAAGACGAAGAGGAAGAAGAAGGTCTTGAGGAACATCACGACGCCGGTCGCCAGCGTCTGGAGCAGGCCGCCGGCTTCATCCCAGTGTCCCGGGAGGTCCCAGCCACCGAAGAAGAGCACCACCATCATCGCGGAGGCGGTGATCATGTTGGCATACTCGGCGATGAAGAAGAGCGAGAATTTCATCGCACTGTATTCGGTGTGATATCCCGCGATCAGCTCGGACTCGGCCTCGGGCAGATCGAACGGGACCCGGTTCGTCTCCGCGAAGGCGGACACCATGAAAATGAAGAAGGAAAGGAATAGCGGGAGCACGAACCAGAGTCCTGCCTGCTGCCGTACGATGATTTCGTGGAACGAGACGTTCCCGGTGATCAACACTACCGGGATCAGGCTCAGGCTCATCGCGACTTCGTAGGAGACCATCTGGGCGCTGGCCCGGAGCCCGCCGAGCAGGCTGTACTTGTTGTTGGAAGACCAGCCGGCCAGGGCGATACCGTAGACCCCCATGGAGCCGATGGCGATCACGAAGAGGAATCCGATCGGCAGATCGGCCACCGCAATGGGCATGAGTCCATGATGGACAAAGCGGCCGATCAGGGGAAGCGAGAAGTCGAAGTCCACCGGCAGCGGCGCGGCCCACGGCAATACCAGCGACATCATCGTCGCGGGAATCAGGGATAGTGCCGGCGCCAGCACGAACAGAATCTTGTTCGAGTCGGCCGGGAACGTTTCTTCTTTAAGAATGTTCTTGAGTCCGTCGGCGAGCGGCTGGAACCACCCGTTGGGTCCGACCCGGTTCGGCCCCAGCCGGTACTGCATCCAGGCGCAGAGTTTCCGCTCCACCAGCGTCAGGTACGCCACGCCAATCAGAGTGATGGTAAAGATGGCAAGCAGCTTCACCACCGTGAGGAGCAGGAAGCCCTTCATTTCGGGAGTCATGAGGCGGCTCCTGCTGCTACCGGCTTCTCAGCGACCCGGCCGGTGAAGCCGAGTTCGGCGAAGGTGAGCCCATTGAGGGCAGGCACGTTTGCCGCGATCAGGTCGAACGCAGCGGACACACCAGCGGGAGCCGGCTTTCCCGATATCTGCGCGAGGGCGGCTGCCGCAACCCACCAGGCAGGTTGCGCCATTCCGGGGCTCGGTTTGGCCTGGTCATAGCGCTGAACCCGCCGGTCGCGGTTCACGAAGGTGCCGATTTCCTCGGCCACATTGGTGACAGGGAGGACGACAGAAGCACCAGCCAGTTCCTGCGACTGCACCGTTCCGAAGAC
>DATIOP010000219.1:0-4832 GCA_035472975.1 Gemmatimonadales bacterium | reverse complement strand
GCCGAAGGCCGGCGCAGCCAACAAGGGGAAGAAGTGAGTCGCCGCAAGAACGCCATCAAGCGCCCGGTCCCGCCCGATCCGCGCTACGACAGCCAGACCGTCTCCAAGTTCGTCAGCAACCTGATGTACCAAGGCAAGAAGAGCACAGCCGAGCAGATCTTCTACTCCGCCATGGACCTGATCGAAGAGCGTACCGGCCAGCCCGGTGTCACGGTCTTCAAGCAGGCGGTCAACAATGCCAAGCCGGCCCTTGAGGTGAAGAGCCGCCGGGTGGGCGGCGCCTCGCTGCAGGTCCCGGTCGAAGTGCGGCCCGAGCGGCGCACCGCGCTCGCCATGCGCTGGATCATCGAGTACTCCCGTGCGCGCACCGAGAAGAGCATGGAAGAGCGCCTCGCCGCGGAGCTGATCCTGGCTTCCAAGGGTGAGGGGAACACCATCAAGAAGAAGGAAGACACCCACCGGATGGCCGAGGCCAACCGGGCGTTCGCGCATTATCGGTGGTAAGGCGGTAGGGCGGGAAGACGGTAGGGCGGTCAGATGGGGCCGGAGCGATCCGGCCCCTCGTGTTTCTGGGAAGCTCTTAGTCCTCCCCGTCCGGGATTTTGTCCCGCCCACCCGGCCTATCGCCTTCCCGTCAATCTTCGCCTTGACCTAGCCCCGGAACTTGTTACCTTTCCCGGGCTTCGGTGGTTTATGGACCCGAGTTTCGGGTCCCCTATCGAGCCGACATCGGATCATGTGAGCGCCGGTCCCAGGGCACCGGAACCCTGTGAGTCACTTCTGATCCTCCTGTAAGGGCGTCGGTCTGACGCCCCAATGAACGCAGGACCTGCAATGGTCCCCCGTCTTGGGCCCTGCCCGGACGTGCGCGGAGCGATACCACCGGGAAATCCCCGGGCTCGGTCGCCCCGCTTTTTCGCTGGTGGAAGATGAGCTCTGCGACGCTGCCGCAATCTACGGCTGCAAAAGGGAATGGCATGGGGCGCGAAACACCGCTCGAACGGTATCGGAACATCGGCATCATGGCGCACATTGATGCCGGGAAGACGACTACCACCGAGCGCATCCTGTACTACACCGGCAAGAACTACAAAATCGGTGAAGTGCACGAGGGTGCCGCCACCATGGACTGGATGGAGCAGGAGCAGGAGCGCGGAATCACCATCACCTCCGCGGCCACGACCTGTTTCTGGAACCGGTCCGACGTGCTGTACCGCATCAACATCATCGACACCCCGGGCCACGTGGATTTCACGGCCGAGGTGGAGCGCAGCCTTCGAGTGCTGGACGGCGCGGTAACCCTGCTGGACTCGGTGGCTGGTGTCGAGCCCCAGACCGAGACGGTGTGGCGCCAAGCCGATCGCTACGAGGTGCCCCGGCTCATCTTCGCCAACAAGATGGACCGGATCGGCGCCGACTTCGATCGGTGCCTCGCGATGATTCGTGATCGGCTCACCAAGAAGGCGTATCCGATCCAGATCCCGGTCGGCTCGTCGGACACCTTCACCGGCCACATCGACGTCATCCGCAATGTGGAGATCGTCTTCGACGAATCCAGCCTGGGGAAGACCTTCACCGAGATGCCGGTGGCCGATGCGTACAAGGAGAAGGTCGCCCAGTACCGGCACGAGCTGCTCGAGGCCGCGGTGGAGCACGAGGAGCAGCTGCTCGAGAAGTACCTGGGCGGGGCAGAGCTGACGGAAGACGAGATTCGGCAGGCGATCCGTAACGCGACGATCAATCATGGTCTCGTCCCGGTGCTGTGTGGCGCCTCGTTCAAGAACAAGGGCGTGCAGGCATTGCTCGACGCGGTAATCGACTACCTGCCGTGCCCGACCGACGTCAAGGCGATTCAGGGTCACCTGCCGTTGCACGACACGACCCACGTCGAGCGCCGTCCGGCGGATGACGAGCCTTTCGCGGCGCTGGCGTTCAAGATCATGACCGATCCCTATGTGGGTCGGCTGACGTATTTCCGGGTCTATTCGGGCAAGCTCCAGTCCGGCAGCTATGTCTACAACGCGACCAAGGACAAGAAGGAGCGGATCGGCCGCCTGTTGCAGATGCATGCGAACAAGCGTGAGGAGATCCAGGAAGTTCTGGCGGGGGACATCGCCGCGGCCATCGGGCTCAAGGACACCCGGACCGGCGACACCCTCTCCGATGAGGACAACGCCATCATCCTGGAGGCGATGAAGTTCCCCAATCCGGTGATCGACGTCGCCATCGAGCCCAAGACCAAGGCCGACCAGGACAAGCTGGGCATCGCGATGCAGAAGCTGGCCGAGGAGGACCCGACCTTTCGGGTCCGGAGCGATCAGGAGACGGGGCAGACGATCATCGCCGGCATGGGTGAGCTGCATCTCGAGATCCTGGTCGACCGGATGAAGCGGGAATTCAAGGTCGAGGCCAACGTGGGCCAGCCCCAGGTGGCCTTCCGCGAGACCATCACCCGCAAGGTCTCCGACGTCGAAGGCAAGTTCATCCGCCAGTCCGGCGGTAAGGGTCAGTACGGCCACGTGGTCATTCACCTCGAGCCCACCAAGCCCGGCGAGGGTTTCGTGTTCGAGGACGCCATCGTGGGCGGAGTGATCCCCAAGGAGTTCATCAAGCCCGTGGAAGCAGGCATCCGGGAGGCGCTGGAGAACGGGATTCAGGCCGGTTACCCGGTCGTGGACATCAAGGCGACCCTGGTCTACGGCAGCTACCACGACGTGGACAGCTCGGAAATGGCGTTCAAGATCGCCGGCTCGATGGCTTTCAAGACCGCGGCCCAGCAGGCCCGTCCGATTATCCTGGAGCCGGTCATGGAGGTCGAAGTCGTGACCCCGTCGGATTTCCTGGGCTCCGTGGTGGGCGATCTGTCCAGCCGCCGCGGCAAAGTGGGTGGCATGACGCAGCGGGGCGAAGCGCAGGTGGTCGCGGCCGACGTGCCGCTCAAGGAGATGTTCGGGTACTCGACCACGCTCCGCAGCATGACACAGGGGCGGGCCGTGTACTCCATGGAGTTTGATCATTACGAGGAAGTGCCGAAGTCGATCGCGGAAGCGATTATTGCGAAGAAGAAGGGTTGAGCGCAGTTCCCTGATCATCGATAGCAACCGTTAGAACACCTCGAGGAACGTATGGCCAAGGCCAAATTCGAGCGCACCAAGCCGCACGTGAACGTGGGAACCATCGGCCACGTTGACCATGGAAAGACCACCACCACCGCCGCCCTCACCAAGGTGTCGGCCGACAAGGGGCTGGCCTCCTATGTCCCGTACGACACGGTGGCGAAGGCCTCGGAATCGCAGGGCCGCCGCGACGCGACCAAGATCCTGACGATCGCGACCAGCCACGTCGAGTACAGCACCGAGAAGCGCCACTACGCACATGTGGACTGCCCGGGCCATGCCGACTACGTGAAGAACATGATCACCGGTGCCGCGCAGATGGACGGCGCCATCCTGGTGGTCAGCGCCAGCGACGGGCCCATGCCGCAGACCCGCGAGCACATCCTGCTCGCCCGTCAGGTGAACGTGCCGTCGATCGTGGTCTTCATGAACAAGTGCGACCTGGTCGAAGACGCCGAGCTGCTGGACCTGGTGGAGCTGGAAGTGCGCGAGCTGCTGAGCAAGTACGAGTTCCCGGGCGATGATCTGCCGGTGATTCGCGGCTCCGCCACCGGCGCAATCAAGGGCGACGAGCAGTGGGTCAAGAAGATGTGGGAGCTGCTCGATTCGCTCGACAACTACATCCCGCAGCCCAAGCGCGACGTCGAGAAGGCGTTCCTGATGCCGGTCGAGGACGTGTTCTCGATCACCGGCCGCGGCACGGTCGCGACCGGCCGTATCGAGCGCGGCAAGATCAAGGTGGGCGAGGAAATCGCCCTGGTCGGCTTCGGCTCGGACAAGAAGTCGGTGGTGACCGGCGTCGAGATGTTCCGCAAGCTGCTGGATCATGGCGAGGCGGGCGACAACGTCGGCCTGCTGCTGCGTGGCGTTGAAAAGCACGAGATCGAGCGCGGCATGGTGCTGGCGAAGGCGGGCAGCATCACCCCGCACACCAAGTTCAATGCCGAGGTCTACGTCCTGACCAAGGAAGAGGGCGGACGGCACACCCCGTTCTTCAAGGGCTATCGGCCCCAGTTCTACTTCCGCACCACGGACGTGACGGGCTCGGTGGAGCTGCCCGAGGGCGTCGAGATGGTCATGCCGGGCGACAACATCCAGATGTTGATCGAGCTCATCACGCCGATCGCGATGGATGAGGGCCTCCGGTTCGCCATCCGCGAGGGTGGGCGGACGGTGGGCGCTGGCGTCGTAACCAAGATTCTCAAGTAACGAGCCTTCCGCCTTCAGCCGTCAGCCATCAGTTGCTGACGGCCGAGGGCTGACGGCTAAAAAAGCCAGCGGCGAAGAGGACACATGGCACAGCGAATTCGCATCCGACTCAAGGCCTTCGATCACGGCGTGCTGGATCAGGCCGCGGCCGACATCGTGCGCACCGCCGAGAAGACCGGGGCGCAGGTCTCGGGACCCATTCCATTGCCGGTGAAGATCGAGCGGTGGACGGTGCTGCGTAGCCCGCATATCGACAAGAAGAGCCGGGAGCAGTTCGAGCTGCGTACTCACAAGCGCCTGCTGGACATCAACGACTCACGGCCGCAGACGATGGACGCGCTGACCAAGCTGGATTTGCCGGCCGGCGTGGACGTCGAGATTAAGGTCGAATAGCCATGGCGAATGGTTTGATCGGGCGGAAGCTCGGGATGACCCGGGTGTTCGCCGAGGACGGCGCGTCGGTCCCGGTCACGGTCATCGAGGCCGGTCCCTGCCGCGTGGTCCAGG
>DATIOP010000218.1:0-5516 GCA_035472975.1 Gemmatimonadales bacterium | reverse complement strand
TACTTCTCACGTTGTCCCCGCTGTTCCTGCAGTTCTTTCGCCCTGCCGGGGAGGAGCTTCTTTCCCCGTTCCCCCGTCCCCTCAGGACGCCTCCGGGCTTCCCGTGTCGGCCGTCCCGCGGCGCAGATCTTCCCGGGCAGTTCGAGCCAGGCGCGTGTAGGTGGCCCGGATCTTATCCAGCTCCAGCTCCTCGAGTTCCTCAAGGTCCAGCAGGGCGTTGTGCGCTCCTGTCGTTGCGCGGAGCAGCTCATCGAGCTTGACCTGAACCGCTTCGGCGTCGCGGTTCTGGGTGTTCTGAATGAGGAATACCATCAGGAATGTGACGATGGTCGTTCCTGTATTGATGGCGAGTTGCCAGGTATCGCTGTACTGGAAGAAGGGGCCGGTCACCAGCCAGGCCAGTATCACGGCCACCGCCCCTGCGAAAGTGAGGGGACGGCCGGCTAGCCGGGATGTGGCCTTGGCGAACCGGGTGAACAATGATGAGGAGTGAGCTGGGCGCATCCGGCGACTCCAAGTCGAAAGTGGTCAAACAGGGGTCAGGTAGAAGAGGAATGCTCCTGAGGTCGGAACTTTCATCGCTCTCTCGCGTATCGCACAGTATTGTTACCAACCGCGCTCCAACTCGTGAGAGTTAGCTGCCCCGGAGGTCCAATCATGCGATCGTTTACCATTGGCCTGACGCTGTTGCCCAGCCTCCTGCTTGCCCAGGACCCCGGGCTCCAGCTCACCGAGTGGACCGTGCCCTGGCCGGAGAGTCGGCCGAGGGATCCGGCGGTCGCACCCGATGGACGAGTCTGGTTCGTGGGGCAGGCCGGCAATTACGTCGCCGTGCTCGATCCGGTGAAAGGCGAGTTCAAGCGCTACGAGATAGACCCGGGCACCAATCCGCACAACGTCATCGTCGCCAAGGATGGGATGGTGTGGTATTCCGGCAATCAGAATGGCATGATCGGCAAGCTCAATCCGGCCGACGGCTCCATCACCCGCTACCCGCTGCCCGATAAGAACCTGGGCGATCCGCATACCCTGGTCTTCAACTCCAAGGGAGACATCTGGTTCACGGTGCAGGCCGGGAATGCGGTCGGGAAGCTCACCACCGCTGACGGCAAATTCCGCATTGTACCGATGCCGGCTTCCGGCTCGAGGCCCTATGGAATCGCGATCGACTCGAAGGACCGCCCCTGGTTCGACGAATTCGGTGCCAACCGGATTGGGACCGTGGACCCCGTCAGCTTCAAGCTTACTGAGTACACCATCTCCAATCCTTCGGCTCGTCCCCGGCGGATCGTGATTACCCCTGACGACAAGATCTACGTCGGCGACTATGCACGCGGGATGCTGGTCCGGCTGGACCCAGTAACGGGAAAAATCTCGGAGTGGACCAATCCGTCCGGCGCCAATTCGGGACCCTACGCGATGGCGGGTGACAATACCGGCCGGGTGTGGCAGGTCGAGACCGGTCCGCAACCGAACCAGTTCGTTTCCTTCGATCCCAAGTCGGAAAAGTTTGGGACTCCGGTCCCGATCGCGAAGAGTGGCGGACTGGTGGTCCGCCACATGGTGTTCGATCCGAAGAGTCGCAGCATCTGGTTCGGGACCGACGCGAATACCATCGGTCGTGCCCAGGTCGGTCCCGCCGGGGCGGGGAAGCCGACGCCTTAGACTCTCCTCGCTTCGCGGTTGAACAGCTCGTGCTCCAACTCGGCTCCCAAGTCGGTGCTGGCCCGCGCCTCTGGATATTCCCCTCCGGTCAGAAACTGAACCGCTTGCCGGATTACTGCGGGGTCGCTGGTGACCCCGCGGTGACCCAGTCCCGTCGTTGAGACGAGGCTCGCCTTGGGCCAGGCCGCTGTAATCGCCATCCCGTCGGCCGGGGAGACGACTCGATCGTGGTCGTCGTGGAACACGAGCAGTGGCACTTCGAGTCCTCGCGCCATGGACGGGACATCGAGATCGTCCCAGTTGAAGGCGACGCGACGCTGACTCCGTTCCCGAAGCCGTCGCACCACATCCTGCTTGAGTCCCAAAGTCTTGGCGAACGGCGCAACGTAGGCCGCGGGATTTGCCGCCGGAGCCAGGAAGACGGCGCGGGAAACGGTGAGTCCCTGTGCCATGGCGAGGGTCGAGGCTGAGGCACCCGTCGAATGGGCCACGACACCGAAGGCAGGCCCGACGGCGTCATCCACCGCTCTCAGAGCGCGGGCGAACTCGGGCATCGAGGTCATGCCGAACCCCGAGGCGCCGTGGCCCGGAGCGTCGTGAGTCACCACCTGATATCCCGCGGCGAGCAAGGGCGCGACGAAGGCCGCGAGTCGTCCTCCCCGAGACCCCCATCCGTGGACCAGGTAAACGACGGGTCCGCATCCCCAGGACCAGGCGACAATCTCTCTTCCACCAACCCGAACGGTGAACGGAGTACCCTCCTCCAGCACCGCGGTACAGTCGGCAGGAAGGCGGGTCTGGCCGACCGAGAAGAAGAGACGTTCAGCGAGAGCCGCGGCTTTGTCGGGTGAGACCGACTGCAGGGCCTTGAAGGCCAGACGGGAGATTCGCATGGTGCTCACGACGTACTGGGGGTCACGGGGCGGGAGCGGGGACTGGGTGCTGCATCAAGGAGTAGTCGTTCAAAGGCCCTTCGGGCACGGCGGCCGGCCTCCGGATCCTGGAGGAGCCGGGAAGCGTGATGAAAGCCAAGCATGATGCCGTAGAGATCCTGCGCGAACTGATCGGGGTCGGCGTCTTCCCGAAAGTGGCCTTCGACCACTCCCTTGAGAAAGGAAATGGCGATGACCCCGAACCACTCACGCTGCAGCTCGACCAGGCGATCCCTGACCGGCCCAGGGCGGTCATCCATCTCGCTGGCGGCTGCGGCGAAGATGCATCCACCCGGGAGTTCGGTGGCTCGACCCCAGTCCAGCCATCGATCGAACAGGACCCGGAGGCGGGGCTCGCCGCGGGGAGCCTTGAGTGCAGGGCGGACGACCGATTCAACGAAGACCTCGGCGGCATGGTCCAGCACCTGGATCTGGAGCGCTTCTTTGGAGCGGAAGTGGGCGAAGAGCCCACTCTTGGAAAGCTTGAGGTCATCGGCGAGAGTGCCGATGGTCAAGCCCTCTAGCCCGGTCTCACTGGCGAGGCGGATGGCGTGGTCGAGGATGGTTTCGCGGGTTTGAGCGCCCTTGGTCATGCGCTAGAATAGCACGAACGTTCGTTTTGTCAAGATATGCCTGTCAGGCAATGAGTTAGTAACCTAACGAAACCTCATCCCGAACGAAGTGAGGGACCTGGCACAGCCGTTCGTGGAGTTGGGGCGGAGCTGAGTTGATGCTCGGTTGTAGGTCCAATGCCAGCTTCGCGAAGTGCAGAATTCACGGTTTTTCGTGTACATCCTGGCCAGTCACTCCCGCGTTCTCTACACCGGAGTCACGCGTGACCTCGTCCGCCGAGTTCACCAACACCGTCTAGGACAGATTCCGGGGTTCACTCGGCAGTATCGCGTGACGCGCCTTGTGCACTTCGAGGAGACTTCCGAGGCTCGAGGCGCGATCGCGCGGGAGCGCCAGATCAAAGGCTGGTCACGGCACAAGAAGGTCCAGTTGATTGAGACCGTCAATTCCGGGTGGCTAGACCTGGCTGAAGACTGGTTTCCAAAGTAGGTCCCTCGTCGCTCCGCTCCTCGGGATGAGGTGTCTTCTCGTTCCTCTCCGTCCGTACCTCCGCCCCCCTACGGCCGATCCACCGGCAACCCACTCGGCACCCGCGCCGGAGTCACACTCGGATAGTGTTTCGGATCATCGGTCAGGGCACTCATGAACGTGGTCAAGTGGTCGATGATCGAATCCGGAATCACCACTCCGTTCAGGATCGTGTCGCGAGTCGCCAGGATAGCCGACGCGTTGTTCACCAAAGTTCCCTGGAGTAAGGGCTCGAGCGTGGTCGGATCGAAGATTCTCAGCTTCACATCGCTTTCGCTGTAATGGGCGATGAAGTCGCGCAGGTTGAAGAACGCCCCATCGTGCCCGTAGGGCGCGGTCAAGACGATGTTCCGGAGAGGCGAGGTTCGGAATGCGTAGCGCATCACAGGATCGTCCCGCTGCACGTTCAGGCGGCCGAAATCGTCGTTCTTGAGCTCCCCGTTGCCTTTCCCCGGTCCGAACTGGGCCAGGGCGACATTGTGGAACTGGTTATCGCTGAACGCCGGGCCGTTGTGGCAGATGGAGCAGCGCAGGCTCAGGAAGTCCCGGGCTCCGATCAACTGATCGTTGCTGAGCGCTTGGTTGTCTCCCGCAAGAAACCGGTCCCACGGCGATTGGTTGAAGTGAAGCCGATCGATCAGGAATCCCGCGATCGCGTTGCTGGCGTGGGCGAAGGTCATTTTTTCAAACGGAGTCCCCGGGTAGGCCGCCTCGAACATCTTGCGATACTCGGGAATGGCGCCGAGCCGCACCATGATCGCGGCCCAGATGCGTCTCATGTCATCGTCGGGAATCGCCGCCAGCTCGTTGCCGCTGAAGGCGCGCATTTCCTCCCGGGAGAGAACCGGGAACAACGGCTGCGCCGAGAGCGCCCCAAACTCGAATACCGCCGTCATCTTCGGAGTAAGTCTGGCCCCCGCCGGTGTGTGGTATCGGCCCAGCGAATCCTCCGAGACGCGCCCGTCCAGGAATAGCGACCTCATGGCCCCCAGGTTGAAGAGCGAAGGCGCGTTCCGTGGGATGAAGAGACTTTGAGGGTGGACCCGGTGCGGTCCTAATCCTGTGGCACCCTGTCCGATCGAGAGGCTCCGATCGTCGCCGGTACCAAAGGCCGGGAGATGGCAGGTCATACAGGAAATGTCCCGGTTCCCGGACAGCACCTTGTCAAACGCCAGCGCCTGCCCCAAGGTGACGAGTGCCGGTCTGACCGGCGGAGGAGATGACAGCGAGCCAATGTGCCGGCTCGCAGCCAGGACACGGACGGTCTCGGTGAGGCCCGGAGTGATCGACTTGGAGTTCCCTGACCCCGAACCCGGCCCCGTTGTCTGATCGGTGCAGGCGGCGAGCAGTATCGTCGCGATGACAATCGTGTGGCCGACCGGTTGATTGCGTGTCATGATCTCCGCCGTTGCTCGATTCCAGGCCACGCTGATTCCTGATGCGATACTTCTACATCGCAATGCTTCCGGATTGACCGACAGGTTCGCTTGTCGCCTTGGGCGGGGGAATTTCGATCAAAGGTCAGAGCGCCTCTATGACGGCCATCACTCGTAGCAACTGGGACATTCTCGGTCCGCTGATTGATCGCGTGCTTGATCTCCCTCCGAGCGAGCGTAGTCGTTGGATTGACACTTTGTCCCGTCAATCTCCGGCGATCGCTTCGCAAATCATCGCGTTTCTCGCAGAGGAAGATTTGGCCGATCGCAGCAACTTTCTCGGCGAGACACCGCACCCGAGTCTCGAAGGGATGGAGATCGGAGCCTATCGTCTCGAGCGGCCACTCGGTCACGGCGGAATGGGGACAGTTTGGCTTGCGCG
>DATIOP010000217.1:0-2987 GCA_035472975.1 Gemmatimonadales bacterium | reverse complement strand
GGTAACCCAGGGAATCGGCGAATGGGGAATCATGGGGAGCGGCAACTACACCCAGCCCTACAGCCCGTCCCGCTTCGAGGCGTGGTCTCTCGCCGAGCTTGGCTGGGTGGCGATTGATACGCTGGGAACCTCGCGCTCGGTTCGGTTGAGTCCAGTCTCGACGAGCGATACGGTCCTCTACATCGGGGTCCCCAACACCGACGAATACTTCCTGCTGGAAAACCGGCAGGCGATCGGCAGTGACAGCGCGCAAATCAATGATGCGTGCGTGTTTGGTACCCGCTCCTGTGCCAAGGGGCCCGGTCTCCTGGTGTGGCACATCGATCAGGGGATCGTTGATGCCCGGGGATTCAGACTGGGGAACCGGGTCAACACCGGACGCATCCAGGGTGTAGCCCTGGTGCAAGCGGATGGCCTCAATCAGCTGCGTGAGCCTGGCGGGAAGAACCGCGGAGACCCAGGAGACCCATTTCCCGGATCGGCCAATAATCATGCGCTTGGGGATCTGACGCTTCCCGCGTCGGTAGACAACCAGGGTGCTACTGCCGGGTTCATGCTGGACTCGATCTATCAGGACGTAGACGGTTCCGTCGCCTTCCGATATACCAGGACGACCGCGGGTCTGGTGAACGTGAGTCTCCCGCAGGCCATTGATGAGATTCTGGGGAAGGGAAGCCTCGGTTCGCTCCAACTGGCCTACCTCGACTCGCTGGGGAACAAGAATGGCGGGTACGACGTGGGAGATTTCCTGGCGTATCTCTCTGCCAACTCAGCGGCGTTGTCGCCTGAGGTGCTGCGGGCGGTGCTTGCGGCAGATCGTCGGAGGGCTCGATGAAACGAGTCTGTGTGCTCGCGCTCATCCTGGCGATTTTCGCCTGCCATGATGATAACAAGATGGTAGCGCCCACCGGCCCAGGAGTGCTGGACGTCCTGCTGACCACTCCCAACGCCGATGACGGAGCGATCTTGCTCACCGTCGATGGCGCGGTGGATTCGGTGCAGGGCGCTCCGTATGTGATCTTCTCCGCCACTTCGGCGTCGGGCGCACGAATCGTGGTTACGGGCGATGTCGTCGGTGGAGTCATCGCCAAGCTGTACGTGCCTGATGTGGGAACCGCGGATCAGTATCTCGCCCACCTGGACGACGTGGCGCAGCGGGGCACGTTCGCGCTCCAGCCCCTGACCTCTTATCAACTGGAACTAAGGGTCGAGCAGTAGGCCACACCCGATTAGCCTCGCTTCCCTCCCTCTTGACATATCAAGAAATATTGATACGATAGTGAGCATGACGACCCTCTTGCCGACTCCGCTCGTTCGCCTGAGCGAGACATGTCATGCGCTCTCCGATCCCACGCGGCTGCAGATTCTTGCCATGCTGCGCTACGGAGAGCGTTGCGTCTGCGACCTGACTGATGCGCTCGAGTCGGGGCAGTCACGGCTTTCGTTTCACCTCAAGACCTTGAAAGACGCCGGCCTGGTGCAGGATCGCCGGGAAGGACGCTGGGCGTATTACAGTCTGATTCCGGGCGCATTGGAAGACTTGCAGGAACAACTGGGGGATTTGGGAAAAGACCTGTTGTCGAGGCG
This sequence comes from Gemmatimonadales bacterium, assembly GCA_035472975.1. Taxonomy (GTDB): domain Bacteria; phylum Gemmatimonadota; class Gemmatimonadetes; order Gemmatimonadales; family GWC2-71-9; genus DATBGE01. The sequence goes on along the minus strand of DATIOP010000217.1, from coordinate 1,400 downwards.
CGCCGCGCGCTGCTGCGGGTAAATTTTTTAGACTATACATCAACCTTTCTTGATGTAGAATGGAGGAGATTGTGTCGGACTTGTTGCAGGTGGTGCAGGAGAAATACGGTCAGGCTGCGCGCCGCGCCGCGTCAGGTGCCCCGAGCAGCTGCTGTGGTGGAGCGTCCTCGTGCGGAGCGGAGGTTGATCCCATTACTCGGGACCTATATGCTCAGGGTGAGACCGAAGGACTCCCCGCGACCGCGCTGTTGGCGTCACTGGGTTGTGGGAACCCGACGGCGCTGGCGGAGCTTCACGAGGGCGAAACGGTCCTTGACCTGGGCTCCGGCGGTGGGATCGATGTCCTGCTGTCCGCCCGGAGAGTGGGCCCAACCGGCAAGGCGTATGGGCTCGACATGACCGACGACATGCTGGCGCTGGCCCGGGAGAATCAACTCAAGGCTGGGCTGCCGAACGTGGAGTTCCTCAAGGGTCAGATCGAGGCGATTCCGCTGCCCGATGCGTCGGTAGACGTGATCATTTCCAACTGTGTGATCAATCTCTCGGGAGACAAGGATCGGGTGCTGGCCGAAGCGTTCCGGGTGCTCAAGCCGGGCGGCCGTTTCGCGGTGTCGGACGTGGTGGTGCGAGGTTCAGTCCCCGGCGAAATCCGGCGCAGCATGGAGCTGTGGATCGGCTGCGTAGCGGGGGCGCTGGAAGAGCGGGAATACGTCGAAAAGCTCACCGCAGCCGGTTTCGTGGACGCCGAGGTCGAGGCGACCCGGATCTACAAGGCCGAGGACGCCCGGGCCTTTCTCGCGGGTTCGGGCCTCGATGCCGAATTGATTGCGCCACAGATCGAGGGTCGGTTCATGGGGGCATTCATCCGGGCGACCAAGCCGGTGCTGATCGAAACCACATGCTGTGGCAGCGAATGCTGCGGGGGCCACGCGTGATGATAGGGACTCTGGGGCGGGAGGACGCCGCGGCCATTCGGAACCTGCTCGAGGCAAGCGGACTCCCAACCGGAGACATCGAACAGCGCGCCATCCGCTTCCTGGGTAGCCGTGACGACCACGGTCTCGCGGCCGTGGTCGGGTTGGAGCTGTTCGGGAAGGTAGGCTTGCTCAGGTCGCTCGCCGTTCGGGCCGACGTCCGGGGCGCCGGATGGGGAGGAATGCTGGTGGGCGCCGCCGAGGAACTGGCGGCGCAGCAGGGCACGGTCGAGCTGTTTCTCCTCACCACGACAGCGGAACCCTTCTTCGGCAAGCGGGGGTATTCGCGTCACGATCGAGGCTCGGCGCCGGCGCCGATTCGTGACACCCCGGAATTCGCCGACCTCTGCCCATCGACGGCAGCATTCATGGCCAAACACATCGCGGCTCAGCCGCATTGATTCGGAGTTCAACGATGTCCATGCC
>DATIOP010000216.1:0-3202 GCA_035472975.1 Gemmatimonadales bacterium | reverse complement strand
CGGGGGTCCCTCGCGCTCCCACAGCTCGCGAATGCTCGCCGCCAGCGTTCGGATGTAGGCCGGGTCGTCGTGGTAGTGGTGGATGGTGCGGATCTCCGGCACCCACCGCCAGGTCACCAGCTCGGCGGCCACGGCATCGATCGTCGAGCCGGTCGTCACCGCCGCGTATTGGGGATAGAGCGGAAGTACCAGGAGACGGCGGCAGCCTTTGTCCGCCAATTCGCGCAACGCCGAGCGCACTGAAGGGTTGCCGTAGCGCATGCCGACCGCCACATGAACCGGTGTGCCGATCTCCCGCCGCAGTACAGCTTGAAGCGCCGCCGCCTGGCGGTTGGTGATGACGAGGAGGGGTGAGCCCTCCGCAGTCCAGACTTTCTTGTAGAGCGCCGCCGACTTGGGCGGCCGGGTGGTGAGCACGAACAGGTGGAGGATCAACCACCAGAGAGCCCGTGGCAGCTCGATGACCCGCGGATCGAGGAGGAACTCGCGAAGATAGCGCCGCAACGCCGGAGAATCCGGCGCGTCGGGCGTCCCCAGGTTGGCCAGGAGGACGCCGACCGCCTGCACCTCCCCGTGCTGGAAATCGGGTTGACCGAAGTACTTCATGGTGCGAGCGAGTTTAACTTACAGGGGTGTAAGTTATTCGCCAAATTCATGTGCGAGATCGACGATGTCGCGGACGAGTTTGTCGAAAGAAGGGGATCCTTTGCGGGCAGACTCCAAATCGAACACTGCCGCTAGAGCAGGCTGATCGAGCGTCTCAACATATCGTTGCCTAGTTCCCATCCGAGCGGTCAGCCATTCCTTGGCACCGCGTATCGCTTCAGGATCGGAGGGCGCTTCGAGATCCCGGGCCAGACCGCGCCGGCCCCGGAGGGATTTCGCGGAAGCCAGGAACCACGCCTCGAACTCCCGCTTGGCGAGCACGACTCGGATAGGAATGTCTGATCGGGCTTTTTGCGCCCGAGCCAGCAGCTCCGGTCCGACGGCCGCCGGACAGTCATCGTCTCCATCCAGCACGATCAGGATCGCCCCGTTAATGCCAGCTCTCCGTGCGGCCAGCTCGACCGACCGCTCGAGTTCGTCGGGCTTGACCAGCCTCTTTCGAGGCACTCTGAACGGCGGATGAATCTTCAAAGCCAGCTTCGGAGCGACCAGGTTGGCGATCCGCCGGATGGTCACTGGGATGGCCTCGACCTCGCCGTGCCCCTCGACGATGCAGGCCAGGTCGATGGCCATTCAGACCGCGTCTCCCCCGAAGAGGTCCAACTGTTCGGCGGCCAGCCCGCCCGTCGCGCTGGGATTGGGGGTGAGTTGGTTCAGCCGCAACAGCTCCCCTGGGGTATACAGCCGGTCACGGAGGGCTGAGGCTCCGACTTCGTCGAGAGGGCCGATCTGTGTCAGCCCCCGATGGGCGACGACCGCCAGAATGGACTCGCTTGGGATCTTGGAGTCGTCCAATAGCTCCGGGCTGTGGCTCGTCACAAGCACCTGGGTTCTTTCACTTCCCTCCCGGAGCGCATCCAAGAGGACGCCGGCTGCGGCCGGATGAAGAGCGATCTCCGGCTCCTCGATTCCAACGAGGGGCACCTGACCAGCGCGGCCGTTGGCAGACTGGAAGAGAGCGACCAAGACGCCCAGGGCACGAAGAGTCCCGTCGGACATACTGGAGGCGAATAACCCAAAGGCCAACTTGGACGGGCCGATTCTTTGACGAAAAACCAGGGTCTCTCTAGGACCGATAGATCTGGCCTCGACTCCGAGGACTCCAGAGACGACTCGCGAAAGATACTCGTCGATCCGTTTCTTTGTGCCGGGCGAATAGGTAGCCAATTGGGCCAGAACGCTCGCGAGATTGCCTCCATTCTGTAAGAGCAACTCGCCGGTGTCCGGCAGCTGAAGTTCGCGAATCTTGTCCGGATTGAGGCTGTAGAACCCCATCCGTGACAGCGCTTCGTAGATGCGCCTGAATTCGGGTAGTCCCGACGCATTGACAAGGTAGAGCCGGTCGCCTGTCGCGGCGGGTGCGACGTGAGCGCTCGTCGAGACGACCTCGCCGTAGCGGACTGAGTAGTGAGCCAGAGAAGAGACGACGCAGTCCTCGCGCTGGACCCTATATCCTCCTTCGCTCAAGACCTCGATTCGGAACGCGTAGAACCCTTGCTCTCCCGTCGGCAGTCGGAAGTCAATCCGCAGGCCGAAATGCGTGGGGTGCAGGGACCGGGGCAGCACTTCCTTGATCCCGCCCCGCTCGCGCAGGGCATGGTCCAGCGAAGTGCGGAGGGATTCGGTCACGAACCGCAAGGCATCGAGGAAATTGCTCTTCCCCGAACCGTTCGGGCCGACCAGGAAGGTCAAAGGACCCAGAGAGACATCGCAGCGGGCGATGCTCTTGTAGTTCTCCAGCAGAACTCGGGTAAGGAAGGTCGAATCGCCCATGGCGGACCGGTGCGTGCCGGTCCGCCCATTGTGGCACATGAAGGGCTCAGGCCGGATTTTCCAGCAACCCGAACACCTCCCCCACCTGCTCCCAGCCGATCCGCATCAGGAAGGTGTTGTTCCTGCCGTAGGACTTGCTGCCCAGGATGAAGAAACCGGGCTCGGGGTTGGTGAGGGTGTCGGCGCCGTGCGTGGTCTGGGTCAGGCAGTCGGAGCTGCCGGCCCCCAGGAGGGCGCCCGAAAGCTTGATCGGGCCGCAGGTGGCGTAGCACTCGTGGACCTGAAGCTGACGGTAGAGCCCATGGTCGCCAACCGCGCCGGTCAAGGAGAGGATGCGGTCCACTTCGACGGCTTCAGGACCCGAGCCATTCCTCAGGACGACATGGAAACGGCCGTTCGGCTTCGCGATCTCCTCGACCACGGCGCCGCGGCGGACGGAGACGGCCGGCGAATCGCCTGCCGCGAGCGCCGCGGCCGTGGCGGCGAGGCCCGCCCGTTCCGGCAATGGATCGCCGGGATGAGTTCCCCAACTCGGCTCCGGATTGCGCAGCAACCAGGTCACCTGGGTCTCCGGCGCCTCCTGTGCCAGCCGGGCGAGGTCGCGGGCGGCGGTCTGTGCCGAGTGGCCAGCACCGGCGAGGAGGATGCTCTTGCCGGCCCAGTCCGCCGCTTCCCGCGAGAAATCGGGGATGTCGCGCCGGATCTCGCTGCCGAAGACGCGCTCTCCAGGGGCGGGGATGCCGGCGTCGCCCAGGGTGTTGGG
>DATIOP010000215.1:0-26502 GCA_035472975.1 Gemmatimonadales bacterium | reverse complement strand
TCAGGCGTTCCACCACCTCGGCATCGGGCAGTGATTGGATCCCGTCCAGGCCGCCCGCCGCGGAGAAGCGGGCCAGCTCACGCAAGTAGAGTGTCTTGGCGCGAGAAAGACCGGCCGCTCGAAGGGTCCTCACGTTGGCCTTGGCCAGCGGTTCCGGCTCGATCGGAAGCCGATCGCGGAGGCGATTCATGATCGCCTCGGCCGCACGGCCGGAGATCTGCTGGGAGACGATGGCATCCGCCAGCGATTCGAACGCCGGCTGTTGGGAAAGCCGGACCGGTCCATGACGCTGGCAAAGGCCGGCCATGATTGGACAACTCAAGAGCACGTCAGTCATAGCCACTCAAGGGTAAACCGGCTCGGTAAGCTAAATGTGCCGGGGCGTGAGGTACACCGGCCGCTCTTGACACCTTCGGCGAGCGGGCAGTAGACTGCGTCATGATCGGTCACTCGGCGTTCTTCGGCTTTACCGGCACCGGCGCGGCGCGAGTCGCGTTCGGCGGGGTAAGCGCACGCTAGGCTGACCTGACCGGACCCTCGACGCCCCGCCGGCAATTCCGGCGGGGCTTTTCGTTTTTACCGGAGAGAAAGATGCGCGTTGCGATCCAGGGCACCCGTGGTTCATTCAGCGAAGCTGCAGCCCGCCGGCAATGGGCCGATGCGGAAGTAGTCGCCTGCCGCGAAGTGGGAGACGTGGTCAAGGCGGTCCGGGAAGGCCGGGCCGACACCGGATGCCTGGCCATCGAGAATTCGCTGGTCGGCTCGATCACCCCCACGTATGACCTGCTGCAAGAGGCTTTTGGCGACAGCAAGCTCTATCTGAGCCGGGAGATTCTGCTTCCGGTTCACCACGCGATACTCGGGGTCCGCGATGGGAGCCTGGCTCAGATCAGGCGCGTGCTGTCTCACCCGGTCGCCCTGGGCCAGTGCAGATCCTGGCTGAGCCAGCACCTGCCCGATGCGGAACTGGTGAGTTCATGGGACACAGCCGGTAGCGCGGAAATCGTGGGGCGGGAGAACGATCCCGCTCAAGCGGCGATCTGCGCCGCGCATGCGAGCGACGCCTACGGCCTCAAGGTGTTCGAAGACCGGATCGAAGACGACCCGACCAACCAGACCAGATTTCTCACCTTCGGCAGCGAACGCCCCGCTACCAGCAGCACCGTGCCCCAAAAAACCTCGCTCATCGTGTGGCTCGATCACCGGCCGGGGATGCTGGCCGCAGCACTCCAGGCCTTCGCCGCGCGGGGGGTCAACCTGACTTCGCTCCAATCCCGGCCGGAGCGATCGGCACCCTGGACCTATCGTTTCTACTTCGATGTGGAAGGCGCGACGGATGATCCGCGACTGGCCGAAGCCCTCGAGTCGATCGAGGCGCTGGCGGCGCGGATCGTGATCCTCGGCACCTACCAGGCGTGGCAACACGAGGGGAAGACTGCCTCACCGGTAGTGATGGCACCCTCCCAGCAACGCCCGAAGCCCAACGTGCCTCTCTTCGACCGGGCGCAGCGCTCGGAAGACACCGTGGTAAGAGTCGGCAACGTGGAGATCGGATCTGGCCGCCCGGTAATCATTGCAGGTCCCTGTTCGGTCGAGAGTGCCGAGATGATTCTCGAGACTGCCAAGGCGGTTGCTGCCGCCGGGGGCGATCTGCTGCGCGGCGGCGCGTTCAAGCCTCGGACTTCCCCATACGATTTTCAGGGACTGGGAACCAAGGCACTCAAGTTCCTCGCCGAGGCTCGGGAACAGACCGGCCTCCCGATCGTTACCGAAGTGATGAGCTGGGAAGAAGTGCCGCTGGTGGCGCGCTACGCGGACATGCTGCAGATCGGCGCCCGGAACATGCAGAACTTTGCGCTGTTGCGAGCGGCGGGCAGGAGCGGCCGGCCGATTCTACTCAAACGGAACGGCGGGGCGACGATCGAAGAGTGGCTGCACGCAGCCGAGTACGTGTTGTCCCACGGCAATGACCAGGTGGTACTCTGCGAACGAGGAATCCGAACCTTCGAGCGGGCTACCCGGCATACCCTCGACCTGAACGCGGTGGCGCTGGTGAGGGAGCGGACTCACCTGCCGGTCATCGCCGATCCGAGCCATGCAGCGGGGATGCGGTCTATCGTACCGTCGCTTGCCGTGGCGGCTTTGGCTGCAGGTGCTCACGGTGTGATCGTCGAGGTCCACCCCGATCCGGACCACGCACTGAGCGACGGCGCCCAGAGCCTGGACCTCACCACGTTTGCTCGATTGGCGGAGAAGATTCGCAGCGGAGAAGCGCGAACGGCGGCGCTGTGACTACGGCGTTCCGATCTTGCCCACGACGGTCATGCGCTTCCTGTCACGCATGATGTCCAGCTTGAAGCTCTCGCTCCCCTCGTAACTCCGGAGAATCCTCAGGAGGTGCGATGCGTTGGCCGGCTCCCGACCGTCCACCGCGAGAACCACGTCCCCGCCCCTCAGGCCCAGCTTGGAATCAGCCGGTACGCTGATGACAAGGATGCCTTCACTGGTTCCGAAATAACGCCCCAGATCGGGATTGAGCGGCGCCAGCTCGAGATCGGCCAGCGGTGAACCGAAGGCGAAACGCATCGGCGCATCGGGGTGCATCATCCGCATCGGATAGCGAGGCTGGCTGTCTTCAGGATCGAATCCCCGCATCGCGTCCTGGAACTGACGGAAGGACTCGTCACCACCCATCGAGTAACCGAAGCCTCCGTCCGGAGTCCGCCACATGATGGTCGGCTCGTCTCCGGTGATGAGGCTGACGGTCTTCCGTTCCTTCCCCCTGCGGAACTCGACCGCAATCGTGTCATAAGGATCGAGTCGGGCCGCGAGCTCGGTGAGGCGGAGGCCAGGCGCCGAATCATCGTTGTTCGCCCGGGCCTGACCGTCGAGCAACGAGGTGCCGGCCAGCTTCGTGATCACGTCGCCCGAGCGAATGCCGGCCTTGGCGGCCGGCCCGCTGGGCGTGACCGAGCTGACCAGCGCGCCAATCGAATCGGTGTCGCGAGCGCGCAGGTTGACCGAGATCCCCAAGCGGGCGCGTCGGCTGGTGAGGACCTGAAATACCGGCCGTACGTCTCCCTCGACCCGGATGACGCCGGGAGGAATCACTTTGGGTTGAGTAGGGGTATCCTGCGCGACGACAGCCGGGCAAATCAGAAGGCAGGTTGCCAGGGAGATCAGAGTGCTCCGCATTGCTTCGCCCATCGCCACTGATCAGAGGCCCACGTTCGAGGCGCGAGTCACGTGGACATCCATGAGAGCGTCGAGCAGGCCGATCCGTTCGCGGTAGAGATTCAGCAGGGCGTTATCCCGCTCACGGGAGCGAAGCAGCTGGGCCATCTCGAGTTGCCGATCGATGCGGGCGATCTGGTCCTCCAACGCTCCGGCCATCCCATCGGTATGGCCGTCCGTGATGCGGCCATCGGAGTTATAGGACTCGAGGAGCTGCTCCAGTTGGCCGGAGCGAGCCATGGCCTCGGAGAGTGCGGGGGAAAGAGCCTTAGAGGAAGACGACGCTCCGTGAAGCAGCAGCATCAAAGCAAGTCCTGCCGCAACGGCGAGTCCGCTGGTGGCCAGGCGGCGAGCCCGGACCCGATGCTCGGCCCGGAGCCGGGCGTGCACTGCCGGCCAGGCATCACGGGAGGGTTTGAGAGTCGGAAGCGCCTTGAGCCGTGCCACCCGCTGTTCCAGGCGGTCAGCCTCGCGGCGACATGCTTCGCACTCCACGAGATGCTTTTCGGCCTCGGCCTGGCCGGGTTCGCGACCCGGCTCCCGCAGCCGAACCAGGGTATCGAGGTCAATGTGCGTCATACCAGCGTCTCCTCACCCAGCCAGCGACGGAGGCGAGTATGCGCGCGCGCCAACTGCGACTTCGAAAAGCTCACCGTCCTGCCCATCATCCCAGCGATTTCCTCGTGGGTGTATCCCTCGACATCGTGCAGCCACACCACCGCGCGTGAGGTTTCGGGCAAGCGCTCCAGTGCCGCTTCCAGATCCATGCGCAGCCCGTGGTCGGAGCGAGGGCCCTGATGAGCCTCGTCTTCCAGCTCATCGGTATCCCGATACTTGTTCCGCCGGAGCCGCATGAGCGCCTTGCTCGCGGCGACCGTTCGAATCCAGCCCCAGAGAGAACCCTCGCCCCGATACTGCCGCAGGTTCCGACAGACCTCGAAGAAGGTCTCCTGCATCACGTCCTCCGCGTCTTCCGACGTGCGGCAGATCCGCCGGGCCAGGTTGTAGACCGGTGTCTCGAAAGCGCGATATAACTCCTCCAGCGCGGCGACATCGCCGGCCCGGGCTTGGGCCAGGACTGCTTCTGCGTTGGGGAGGGGGATGGCATCGGCCATGGTGCCGATAAAGATGCGGGAATCGGGCGTACAGTTGCAGGGAGGGAGGGCCGAAGATCGGTCCCTGCCGGGTTTCAGAAGCAACAGCGGAGGTTAGGAGTGAGCGCTCAACTCTAACCTCCGCTATTACAACCATTTACCTGCTATATCTGGCCGCAGCCTGCAGCCTTCAAGACGTTCAACCGACCGGCGCCGAATATGTTCGCAGGCCCGATAATATCGGTATTGGCGCGGATGCACTCCTCGATCTGGTTCGGCTTGACTAAACCCGGAAGCTGGGATTCTACGACCGCCGCAGCCGCTGCCACATGGGGAGCAGCCTCACTGGTCCCCGCCGCGATGAGGTAGTCGCTGGTGCTGCACTCGAAAGGCAGCGTCAGCTGGAAGTGGCTGCAGGGACCTAGCACAAGATCGAACTGATTGCCGCCAGGCAGAAGGTCGCCACCGGGGGCGAACAGATCGACGCCGGAGCTACCGAAGTTGGAGTAGCTCGCCAGCATGTCAAAGTTCTGCTGGTTAAACGGGGCCGTCGCGCCTACGCTGATGACACCTTTCACCTGTCCCGGAAGGACGATCAGGTTCCCGTCCTCGTTGAGATTGGCAAAGTTGTTCCCCGCGGACGCCACGACAACGACGCCCTTGTCGCGCGCGAATGCCACGGCGCGAGTGAGCACCTTAATCAGCCCCTCGACGCCGGGAATGGTTTTGTCGATGTACAGCCCGAGACTCATGTTGATCACGCCTGCCCCGCTTTGAGCCGCGAGCACGATGCCGGTGATGATGTCACCGAAGCTGCCAGACCCCGTTACCCGCAGGACCTTGATGGAACAGAGCCGGGCATCAGGCGCGACCGACGCGACGCCAATCCCGTTGGTCGCGATAAATCCGGAAGACAGCGTACCGTGCGCGTTGTAGTCCAGCGGATCCAAGTCACCCGGGAAGACGGGCGAGGTGATCACGGAGGTCATCAGGTCGACCCGGCCGACGATGTCGATATGCTCGGGATCGATGCCGGTATCGAGCACGCAGACGGTCCGCCCTGACCCACCGTTAGAAGCGCCCCAGGCCTGATCGGCCTGGACCTGGCGAATGTTCCACTGGAATGGGAAAAATGCCGCGCCGCTTTGATCGGTACCGGAAGCGACCGGATTCGGAAGTGACGACAACTGCAGATTGGCATCCTGGGGTGCCGGGATCCATTGCAGGATCAGATCGCGATCGACCCCGGAGACACCAGTGGTCTTGCTGAGGGAAAGTGCCGCCGCGTCGGTCAGACCGGTAACCTCCGCCTCACCGATCATCTTCTGGCGCCGGACCACGGTTCCACCGAGAGCCTTTACCGCCTTGGCGAACGAAGCGGGCTCGGTGGTCTTGAAGGTTACGACGTGGCGATCACTGGGAGTAACTGAAGCGGGCAGCTGCGGTACAGGAGCACGGGACATCGATTCATTACTAGGAGTCATTGACTCATCGACGCAGGCGGCGCCAATGAGTACGGTCGCCGCGGCGAGCGCGGGACGCACAGAAAGTCGCGAGAACATGGGGCCTTTGTGGTGGGAGGTTCGACAACTTGCCGGGCGAAAGAAAAGCCGTCAATAGCGGCATTCACGCCACAGCGGGTATGGTATCGGAGTTATACTGGTTGCATGACTGCGACAGGTCCGCACCAAGTCTCGGCGCCCGCACCCCACCTGTGGGTCCACCACCTTCAGGACGAGGCCGACGCCGCATTTCTCTATCGGGAGCTGGCCAAGGCGGAGCAGGATCCGCGGAGAGCCGCCCTCTACGATGGACTAGCCACCGTCGAGGACCGGCACGTAGCGGTTTGGCACAAACTGCTGGAGGACCACGGCCACCCAATCCCCTCGATTCGGCCCTCGCGCCGGGCCCGGGTGATGAGTTGGGCGGCTCGGCGGTTTGGACCAGGCTTTCTCCTCCCCATGCTGCTCGAAGAAGAGGGCCGGGAGGTAAAAAGCTATCTCCGGCTCTCGCACCAGAGCGCCGAGGAGGATGCCCGCAGTGCGGCGCTGCGCCTGGCTCGCGAGTCGGCGGAGCATGCGGGCTCACTTGCCGGGTTGAGCGGAGCCGCGGGGGAGCCTTGGCACAAGACCGGGGCGGGCGGCCTGCTCCGCAATCTGGTCTACGGCTTCAACGACGGTTTGACGGCCAATTTTGGCCTCGTCGCTGGCATGCTCGGCGCACAGGGCCAGCTCAACATCTCGGGACACGCGGTGGTGGTTGCCGGGATCGCGGGGATGGTGGCGGATGCGCTCTCGATGGGGTCCTCCGGATACCTCGCCGCCAAGAGCGAGCGGGAGGTGTTCGAGCACGAGATCGCGATGGAGCGGGAGGAGATCCGGCTGATGCCCGAGCTGGAGCAGGAGGAGCTGACCCTGCTCTATCAGGCGAAGGGGGTCCCGGAGGAGCAGGCAAAGGAAATGGCCGCCCAGCTCATGCTGGACCCGGAGCGCGCGCTCGCGGAGCAGGTCCGCGAAGAGCTGAAGATCGGCGAAGCCAATTCAACGCCGTTGCGCGAGGGGTGGATCACCGGAGTCTCGACCGCCTTCGGCGCCTTCATCCCGGTGGCACCGTTTCTCGTGAGCACCGGCCCGGGCGCCATCTGGACCTCACTGGCGGTATCGATGACGGCTCACTTCGGGGTAGGCGCCGCTCGCAGCTTTTTCACCGGCCGGGGCGTTATCCGGAGTGGCTTGGACATGTTCGTGGTGGGGCTGGGCGTGGCGGGAGTGGGGTATCTGGTGGGGGAGTGGATCACGAAGCTGCTATAACCTCACCCCCTGTCCCCTCTCCATCCACGCGGAGAGGGGGAACGCGCCTTAGACCCTACGGCTCCAGAAACTTCTGGCCGATTTTCGTTCCCGCCGAGATAAAGGTCTCGTCGCTGTTGACCAGGATCGCAACCACCAAACGTTCTTTGGGACACAGCAGCAGGTGCGCGGTGCCTCCCATGCTCCCGCCGGTGTGGCTGATCCACTCCCGCCCGTCCGTGGTCCGCAGCGTCCCCCAGCCCATGCCGTAATCGGTGGGCTTCCCATCCGTGGTGCGTTGTGGGGTCCACAGCATCTTCACGGTCGCGGGCTTGAGGAGGGTGCCGTCGAGCATCACTTCTCCAAACTGGGCGAGATCCTCGGTTGTTGAGAGGAAGCCGCCCCCGGCCCACTTGTAGCTGTTATCCACGTATCGCGCGTTGAGCATCCCGCCGTTGGAATCGGGCCGCTCGTAGAACCGGGCTCGGAACGGAATGAGGCTGTCGGGAAACTCCGCCACGGTGTGGGTCATCCCCGCCGGGCCGAAAACCCGGTTGGACATGAAGGTGAGAAACGGCTCGCCGCTGGCGCCTTCGATGACCGCGGCGATCAGATTCCACCCGTAGGACGAGTAGGAGTACTTGGTGCCCGGCTGGAAGAGGAGCGTATCGTCCTGAAAAATCTTGAGGCCCTCGAGCACCGTCGCATAGTGCTTCTGGTTCTCGAACTCACCCTCCTTGTAGTGCCGGATCCCCGCGAGATGACCCGCCAGTTGACGGGTGGTAATGGGCCACGGTTTCTGTGGGAACGACGGCACGTATTTCTGAATTGGCGCGTCGAGGTCGAGCTTGTGCTCTTCCACCAGCAGGCCCAAGGCGGCGGAGGTGAGCGGCTTGGAAACGCTGCCGACCCGGAACCGGGTGAGCGGCGTCGCCGGAACCTGCTGTTCCACGTCGGCCATGCCGAAGCCCTCACTCCAGATCACGTGGCCATCCTTGATGACCGTGATCGAGGCTCCGGGTGCGCCGAGGACGCGCATCGTGTCGCGAATGAACTGCCGGGTCCACTCGATCGCCTTCTCGTAGCGGACGGGGGCTCCCATGACCGCGGGAACCGGCGCAGCCGTTTGAGCCATGGCAGGAGCGGCAAGGCAAAGCAGTCCCAACAAAAGAATCGGGCGACGCATGAGGGCTCCCGGATGGACTTGCACTCGGAGACTTTCGCTAGACCACGAGATTCAGCAAGCGGTTCGGAACGTAGATGACCTTCCGCAGGGGCTTGCTGTCCACGAAGCGCGCGGTGGTCGGATCCTTCAACGCAATTGCCACGACGGCCTTCTCCTCGGCGCCCAGCGGAATGCGGATCTTCGACCTGGTCTTGCCATTGATCTGGACCGGGATCTCAATCTCATCCTCGACGATGAGACTATCATCCCAGACCGGCCAGCGCGTCTCGAACACGGACGCACCATGGCCCAGCCGCTCCCAGGACTCTTCCGAGAAGTGCGGCGCGAAGGGCGCCAGCATGATCACCAGGTCCTCGATGATCGCGAGCGAGTGGGAGTCCGCCTCCTTCAGCGCGTTCACCAGCTCCATGAGTGCCGCGATAGCGGTGTTGTAGTGCAGCGCCTCGAGATCCTCGGTCACCTTGCGCTTGGTCCGATGCCAGCGGGCGACCAGATCCCGAGGCAGCTCGGTCTGAATCGCGGCGCTACCCACCAAGGCCCAGACCCGATCGAGGAAGCGGCGCGGCCCGTTGATGCCGGCGTCGCGGAAGTCGCCGCCTTCCTGGAACGGACCCAGGAACATGAGGTACATCCGGAAGGTGTCGGCTCCCCACTGGGAGATGTACTGGTCCGGCACCACGATGTTGCCCTTGGTCTTCGACATCTTGGCCCCGTCCTTCACGATCAGGCCATGAGCCCGGAACCGGGAGAACGGCTCCTCGAACTGAAGGTGGCCAAGGTCGTGCAGCACCATCGTCATGAAACGGGAATAGAGCAGGTGCAGCACTGCGTGCTCGTTGCCGCCGATGTACGTGGTGACCGGGCACCAGGTCCTGGTACGGGCCGGATCGAACGGGCGATCCTCGAACTCGGTACTGGGGTAACGCAGGAAGTACCACGACGAATCGAGGAAGGTGTCCGACACGTCGGTCTCGCGGCGACCCTTCTTCCCGCACTTGGGGCAGGACACATAGTACCACTCGCCATGCCGCGCGAGAGGTGACACGCCGGAATCGTCGGGACGGAAATCCTCGATCGGGGGCAGCAGCACGGGAAGGTCCTTTTCCGGGACCGGTACCGGGCCGCAGTCGTCGCAGTAGATGATGGGGATCGGGGGACCCCAGTAGCGCTGCCGAGAGATGCACCAGTCATGCAGGCGGTACTGGACTCTCCCGCTACCCTTACTGTTCGCGATCAGCCAGTCAATGATGGCCCGCTTGCCCTGCTCGGCGGGCAGGCCGTCAAACTGGCCGGAGTTTACCAGCCGGTGTCCATCTGCGCCGGGCTCAGCCACCTCGACCGGTGTCGAGGCAGACTCACCTTCCTGGGCCAGCACTCTCAGGATCTCGAGTCCATACTTCTTTGCGAACTCGAAGTCCCGTTCATCGTGGGCCGGCACCGCCATGATGCCCCCCGTCCCATATTCCATCAGGACGTAGTCCGCGATCCATACCGGCACCGGCTTTCCGGTGGCGGGGTTGATCGCGGATGAACCGAGGAAGACGCCGGTCTTCTCCCGGTCTCCTACCTTGCGACTCACCAGATCCTTCGCGGCAGCCGCCTTTACGTAGGCCTCGACCTCGCCCTTCCGGTCAGGAGTGGTGAGATGCCTGACCATGGGATGCTCGGGCGCCAGCACCATGAAGGTGGCGCCGAAGCGCGTGTCGGGGCGGGTGGTGGAGAGGCTGATGCTTAGAGGCGACGAGGCGCCGGGTGACGAGGCGACGGGCCTACTGTCACCCGTCGCAACCGGAAATGCGATCTCCGCTCCCTCGGATCGCCCGATCCAGTTGCGCTGCGCGGTCAGCGTCGTCTCCGACCAGTCGATCGTGTCCAGGTTCTTGAGCAGCCGTTCGGCGTACTCGGTAATCCGGAAGAACCACTGTTCGAGGAAGCGTTGCTCGACCACGGCTCCGCAGCGTTCGCAGCGCCCGTTCTCGACCTGCTCGTTGGCGAGCACCGTCTTGTCGTTCGGGCACCAGTTAACGGCCGCGCGCTTCTTGTAGGCCTTGCCTGCCTTGAAGAGCTGCAGAAAGAGCCACTGGGTCCACTTGTAGTAGTCGGGATCGGTGGTGGAGACCTCGTGACGCCAATCGAACATCCCGCCGATCCGCTCCAGCTGGCGCCGGAAATTCGCGATATTCTGGGGGATCAGCTTGGCCGGATGCATCCCGATCTTGATTGCGTGATTCTCGCTGTGGATGCCGAAGGCGTCGAACCCGATCGGCTCGAAGACGTCGTAACCCTGCAGCCGCTTGAACCGCCCGAACACGTCGCTGCCGGTGAAGGCGAACATGTTCCCCACGTGCAGGCCTTCTGCCGAGGGGTAGGGGAACATCATCAGGTTGAAGAAGGGCGAAGC
Organism: Gemmatimonadales bacterium; assembly: GCA_035472975.1. Taxonomy (GTDB): domain Bacteria; phylum Gemmatimonadota; class Gemmatimonadetes; order Gemmatimonadales; family GWC2-71-9; genus DATBGE01. The sequence continues at coordinate 15,798 of DATIOP010000215.1, read as the reverse complement.
CGGATGGTCGAGATCGGGCTGGTTGGTGCCCTGCTCTGCCCACCGGGCACGCCACTTGGCTTCGACGACGTCGGGCTGGTAGGTCGGTGCGTCTACGGTCATAGGGGCGGGAATTTACGCGGGAGAGGGGAGACGGGAGAAGGGAGACGGGAGACAGCACGCCCCTTTCCCTTTCACCCCTCCCTGCCCTAACTTCCCCACCTCTCACCACTTACATCGCACGGAACTCTATGGCCATCGCGCGCCAGACGTTTATCCGCAACCTGCATCAGGTCGGGCTGTTGACCGTGGCAGCGCTGGGGATCGCCGTCACGGGGATTCTCTGGGTCCTGCTGCGCGCAGTGACTGGCTTCAGCCCGTCCCAGGTCATCATCCTCGCCACTGCGGCGATCGTGATACTGGGAACCCTGGTAATGCTGTTTCTGGTCAGCTGGCTCACCCGGGTGATTCTCCGGCCGGTATCGAACGCGGCCGCGGTGGCCGCGCGAGTCGCCTCGGGCGATCTCACCGCCCCTGAATTCATCGCGCCGGGTGGCGCCAGTCAGGTGGATACTCTCACCAACGCAGTCTCTGCAATGGTCACCGAGCTCCGGGCCCTGGTCGGGGCAATCCGGGGGAATGCCCAGGATGCAGCCGCCATGGCGCAGGAGATTTCCAGCGCGACCGAGGAGATGAGCGCATCGACCGAAGAGGTGTCGGGCACCTGCAACGATCTCACCGACCGGGCTACCCGGCAGGCGACACTGGTCCGTGCGGCGGCGGAAGACGCGGCCAAGATCCTCGCGATCGCGGAGGAGTTGGCCGCCAGCGCACTGGGATCCGCCGAGCGCAACGCGGCGCTGGCTGAGCTGGCTCGGTCTCATAAAGAACAGCTGGACGAAAGCTCGGCCGAGCTGCAGCGCCTCGCGGAGGAGGTTGAGCGCGGTGCCGAGGAGGCGACGGCGCTCGCAGCAGCCAGCGAAGAGATCGGGAAGTTCGTGACTCAGACGAAGGCGATCGCGCGGCAGACCCACATGCTGGCGCTCAACGCGGGAATCGAAGCCGCGCGGGCCGGCGAGGAAGGGCGCGGCTTCGCGGTGGTGGCGGAAGAAGTGCGAAAGCTGGCGGGTCAGGCAGCGCAGGCCGCCACTTCGACCAGCGATACGGTGCGCGCCGTACAGTCGCGGGTCGAGGTGGCGCGGGACCGGCTGCTCCGGCTCGCCAAGGGAGGCCAAGCCGCGCGGGTAGCCGCGGAAACCGCGGCGCGGGGACTATCGCGCGTTGCCGGCGATGCCGAAGCGAACGACAGCTGGACCCGGCAAATTTCCAAATCGGCCGACGAAGTGCGGGGCCTGATCGGCGGGATCGTCGGCCGAATGTCGGAAGTGTCCGGAGGCACCGAGGACGTGGCCGCGGCGGCCGAGGAGATCGCGGCTTCGTCTCAGGAGCTGAGCGCTTCGACAACCGAGATCGCCAATTCGGCGCAGCAACTGGCGCATGCCGCGCAGGCGCTGTTTGGAGAGGTCAGCCGATTCAAGGTTGAAGGGGGCTGACGATTCTGGCCTGAACCGCATCGAAGGATTCGGGCAGCGGATCGAGAGTAGCTCCTGCCGCAGCTGCTGCATGGTGGGCGACCAGGTCCAGAGCATGGCCCCGTCCCGGCATCGACTCCGCCCGCTGCAATGCCCTGCCTGAAGCAGCCCCGATCACCAGCCACGAGGGAATCGGACTCCCGCCTTCTCCCCCCGCGAATACCAGATCCAGTCCCCACAGGTCGGCCTCAACCGGAGAACGCCCCGCCGACGCGGTGACGTCGGCGATGAACAGCGCGCCGTTCCGCCGCACAACCGGGGCGAGCTCCGCCAGCGGCATCGGTTCGCCCTGTTCGTCTTCCTGCTGGACCACGGCGACCGCTTCGAACCCCGGGCTCCGAAGAAAGCGATCCAGCCACTCGGGTCGCATTGGCTGTCCCGGCGGCACGCATGCCAAGGCTACGTCCCTCCCACAAGCCTCTCCAATGCTCGCGTAGTGTTCGGCGAGGCCTCCGGCGACAACCATGAGCATGCGCTGACGGACCAAACTCCGCACCGCCAGCTCCATGAAGCGATCCACCGCACCCGGCAGCAGGATGACGGGCTGGGAGGTGCCGAGCAGCTCGCCGAGCTTCGAAGTGGAGGTCACGCCGGCTCGAGCCAGGTTTCCAGCGTCCCTTCCGATACGATCTCTTCGGCCCTGACCAGCCGCACCCCTGCGTCTCCCCAATCCCGCAGCGCGTGCTCGCCCATCTCATAGCGCACCGCCTTTACGGCGTCGGTGACGACGAAAAGCCGAGTGTGCGGACGGCGAGCCAGCCAGCCCTCGACCACGTGGCGGACGCAGATCTCGAGCGGAAGCCCGTAAACCACCAAAGCCTCGGGATCGAGCGCGCGAACTACGGTATCGGTGTTGGGATTGCTGAACACATCGAAATGGCGTTTCAGAATCAGCAGATCCCCGGGGTGGCGGCTCAGACCGAGGCGCAGCACCTCGGGTTCCTGCCGTTCGAAGCCGATCGCCAGCGAGTCCTGGAGCCTTGTCTCCGGGACCTTCTGCTGTCCCGGCGTTCCCCGGAGACAGTGTGGCGGCCAGGTCATGTCGAAGTCGGGCTGATCGCTAAACTCGGCATCGCCGGGGATATGGTCCTCGGCGCTGGCAACGATGCGAATCCCATTCGCGTGGGCGAAATCGGTGAGAGCGGCCAGACGGGGCACGATCGCTTCGGCCCGGGGGACGTGCAGCTTCCCGTCGGGCGAGATGAAGTCGTATTGGGTATCGACATCCCAGAAGATGAGGCGGGTCACTGTGGAGTACTGTCCTCCTCCGATGCGGCGCCAAACTTTTCGCGCCGGAACTGGTTCAGCGTCCGCCGCAGCCGGCGAGCGCCACCGACGGTTGGGTACAAGTCAATCAAGCGGCGCAACTCGGTCATGGCCCGACCCGGGGCCGCCAGTCTGCGGTCGTAGAGCTCGACCAGGGCAAGGCCGATCTTGATGTCGTCAGCCGGACGCAGCTGGCGTGTGTCGCGATAGTTGTGCAGCTCGAGGGTGGCCATCCCCGGATTGGAAAGCGGCCCAGACAGGATCGCCGCGCGGCGCACCAGGGCTTCCGCATCGCCGCTCTCCTGTCGTGAACGTTCCAGGTATTCATTGGCCGCAGCATCGTACAGCCCCCGCGCTGCCAGCGTCTCGATGCTGGAATAACTCGTCCGGTACCGCATGAGCCCGACGTTCTGCAGGATCTCGACGCACAGGTCGGTCATCGGTTCCAGGAACCCCTCGAGCAGCCCGAAGACCAGGCCGTAGATCGCCCAGAAGGCGCCGAGCAGAAGAACCGCACGAGGGGTGACTCCGGTGACCCACAGCAACAGTGCGACGAGAGTCGCGAAGAGCAGAATCCCGCCGGCAGCGAGCCGGAGTAGACGGAGCGGATCCTGATCTTTGCTCGCGACGCGGGCGGAGAGCAGCGGAGGCATGCCGATGGCTGGCACAACTTAGGAGCGACAGGAGTGGTCGGCAAGCTTGCATGAACGTCGCCGGCCCCGCGTTGTGGGCGATGAACAGAGGGCAGTACCTTATAGTCCAGCACCGTCTCCCTCGTCCCACGGAGAGTTCGTGTCCGAGAGCGTTTCCCGGCGAGATTTCCTCGCCGCCTCCACCGCTATGCTCGCGCTCGGCCACGCACCGTCCACATTTCCAGGTGACGGGGCTCCCGCGATCGTTCGGGCTCGTGTCGCGCCGACGGTGGCAGTGTCCTCATCCAACGGGATAGCGGCTATCGCCAAGGCGGTCGAGTTGGCCGATTCCGGCGCCGACTCGCTCGACGCAGTGGTAGAGGGTATCAAGCTGCAGGAGCTCGATCCGGAGGAGGAATCGGCCGGTTACGGCGGTTTGCCCAACGAGGAAGGCGTCGTACAGCTCGACGCATCCTGCATTCACGGTCCCACCGGCCGGGTAGGAGCAGTCGTGGCGCTGGAGGGGATCAGGACGCCGAGTGAGGTGGCCAAGCTGGTCCTCAAGTACACGAACCACACCCTGCTGGTCGGCGAGGGAGCCAAGCGCTTCGCGCTCTCCTACGGTTTCAAGGAGGAGGACCTGCTGACGGAGCGGTCGCGGCAGAAGTGGCTCACATGGCGGGCGAATCACGACGCACACGACGATTTTGCGGAGGATGGGATGGTAGCGTCTCGGTCTCCTGGAACCGTCTATCTCAGCGTGGTGAACACAGCTGGCGACATCGCATCCGTGACCAGCGCCAGTGGTCCGGCGTGGAAGGCGCCCGGCCGCGCCGGGAACTGGCCCGTTGCCGGAGCGGTTCATTACGTGGATAACGACGTCGGTGCCGCAGGGTCGAGCGGCTTTGGGGAGCCCGGCTTGACTGAGTGCGGCGGCTTCATCACGGTGGAGCACATGCGACGGGGAATGCGGCCCACCGATGCGGCCCTGGAGACACTGAAACGCATTGTGGCGAAGGCTCCGGCCCGCTTCCTTATGCGCAGCGGTCTCCCCAGATTCTCGCTCACGCTTTATGCCGTGAACAAACGCGGTGAATTCGGCGCTGCATCGCTGTATCCGGGCAGGTACGCCGCGCATGATGCGCGGCGAGCGGCGGAACGCGATACGGCCTACCTCTACGACAGGGCACTCTGATGCGGCGTATCTCGCGGGCAACACTCTGGGCGGTGATTTTCTTCGCCGTCCCTCTGTCGGCCCAGGAGACTAAGAACACCGCCCCATGGAAGGATAGTTTCTACCCGCTGCTCATTTCGCAGGCCAACGAGTTCCCCATTCTCGTGATGCACTTCGAGGAGCGGAAGCAGGCCGACTATTTCGCCCGGTCGCCATTCGCCGGCCGGTTCCAGGTTGACCTCGGCGCGGGAACCAAGGGCAGCCATTTCGCACTGGTCGGATTCGATGCGCCGCTCCTGTGGAAGGACTGGCGCTTCGCAGCCCGGGCCGGAGCGACGAAGGCCGCGCGATTCGGCTATTTCGGGCTGGGTAACAACACCAAATTCGTAGAAGACTCCGCCGCCGAGGATACCTCGCCGTTTTTCTATCGCATGAAACGGAGTCGTTACTTCGGCTCGGCCGAACTCAGCCGCCATATCCATGGTCCGTTCTACATCGCCGCTGCCGCGGATGTGGAGCACAGCATTCTGAGCGACCTGCCGGAGAACTCCCTCTTCCGTCAGGACTTCGGGACCGGCGATGTGACCGATACCGATGTCCGGGGCCGGCTGACTCTCGTAGTCGACACGCGAGACAATGAGTTCGATACCAAGAAGGGCGTCTTCGCGGAGGCGTCGGTGCAGGAAGGAAGCGGCGGCGATGGATACACCCGCTTCACCGGGGCGGTGCGAGGCTACGTGCCGATCCGGGAAGGTACGACCCTCGCCGCGCGAGTCGCCGGGACCGGAATAACCGGTGATCCGCCGCTCAACGCGTTATTCGAGATCCCAATGTGGGGCGTCAATGTGATCCAGGCGGTGGGTGGCGTGAACTCAAACCGGGGTTACGATTTCCAACGACTGACTGGAGAGGACGCTCTCATCTTCAACGCCGAGATCCGGCACGACTTGCTCAACCTTGGCGATTTCGGCGCGTTCACGCTGATCGGGTTCTTCGATGCCGGCCGCGTCTTCCAGGGCGAGCCGTTCAAATTGACCACCGCGGATATGAAAGTCGGGGGCGGCGGCGGGTTGGCGATTCGGGTGCTTCGGTTTACGATCTGGACCTTTAACTTCGCGGGCGGCTCCGACGGCTTCAAGTTTACCGCCGGAACTGGATGGGCCTTCTAACCCGCGAGTCGCAGGATTGGCAGCTTATGACCGCACCACGAAGCCCCCGCGACAGCAAGGCGACCAGAGAGCGCCTGCTACGGGCGGCGCTCGATCTCTTCACCACCGACGGGTTCCAGGGGACCACCACCCCGACGCTCGCCTCGCGGGCTGGTATCGCTGAAGGAACCATCTACCGGCACTTCGCGAGCAAAGAGATCCTCTACAACGAAGCATACCGGGAGAGCCAGCGCTGGCTGGCGGGTTTGGTACGCGAAGTGGAGCATGAGCGGGGCTCGAAGACGCCGGAGCGACTGGCCCGGCTGGGCCGACGGCTCGTGGTCGCCGCGGCAGAAGATCCGGCCAAAGTCCGGATGGCACTCACGCCGCGCGACGCCCGATTCCTTGATGGACACAGCCGAGAGACTGCCCGGGAATTCCGCGAGTCGCTTCAGCACCTGGTGGCGACCGGCAAGTCGGACGGACTGGTTCGTGCCGGTCCGGCCGATTTGTGGGGCGCGGTCTGGCTTGCGCTGATCAGCTTCGCGGCGGAACGGGTGAGCTCGAGAGAATGGGCGCCCGACCATCCTCAAGTCGGGCAGACGATCGAAGCGGCGTGGGAGGCTATTGCGGCCCGAAGTACGTCAGCTCGCGTGGATGCTCCAGTCGCTTCGACCATCTGAGCGCGCGCGTCATCCCCCCTCCCAGCGGGCGCACGACGAACTGGTCTCCCACGCGATAGGCGACGGAGTCTCCACCCCAGCGAAGCGGCTCGGTCCCGGTTGAATCGAGCGGCTGTGACTCACTGCCCACGCGGATACAGAGACCACCGCCGCTCTCGCAGCTGACCACCTCCCCCGCGACAGGGTCACCCACCAGCACGGCGAGCGCCGAGTCCCCTGCTCCACGCGCCTGCCCTTCCAATGCAGTAACTGACGGACTCAAAGGAGGAGCAGCGGCGGCCAAGACTCTGGTCGCCACTTTCACGTAGACCGTTCGAGAGTCGGGAGACCATGCGAGGCCCTCAGGCTCGGCACCGCCCGGCTCGGTCACCCGGCGCTCGGCGCCGTTGATCAGATTCATGACCCAGACCGCGGCGGCGGCGCCGTCTCCCCGAACGAAGGCGAGCATGGAGCCGTCAGGGTTGAGCCGGGGCAGGTGTTCGTTGAGTCGGGTAAAGGTCACCTGGTACACCGCGCCCCCACCAACCGGAGAGGCGAAGAGATCTCCGGTATCACCTTCCCCTTGGGCCGTGAAGACGACGTAGGGCTCCTCGCCGATCTTCAGTTTATGGGAGAGGGGAGACAGCGAGCCGGTACAGGCCGAAATCGCAAAGGCGTAAGCGGTGAGCAGTAAGCGGTAAGCGGGCCTGCTCACCGCTCACCGCTCACGGTTGATTGGATCAGCCACCAGCCATTCGGATCAACCACCACTTGCTTCGGTTTCGACTTCCCCGACTGCAAAGTGACTCGAGTCTCCCGACCTTCCACCTTCACAGGGTAGATCTTGCCGTCCACGGCGATTTCGAGATTGGGAAGGCGGTAGACTCCCCAGGAGTCCTTCTGCTTCTGGCTAATCACCAGATCCAGCGCTTTCCCGTGGTGTTTCCACTGGACATCGAGAATTGGATAACCCGGTTGGGTGAGGGCCTGGGTGAAATACCAAGTGAGTGAAGTTCCCGCGGCCGCATCCATCACGGCGGCAAACTGGCTCGAGAGGGCGGTACTGTCGCGATAGGTCTTGTAGTACTGGCGTATCCCCATGAAGAACGCCGAGTCGCCGATCAGTCCGCGCAGGGAGTGAAGAACCCAGGCTCCCTTGGGGTAGTTGTTGGTATTGAGCAGCCCCATCAGGTCGGTTGCGGCTGGATCGATGATGGGACGCTCTAGCGTCGCGGTATCCGCGAAGACCTGCTGCGCACCCCTCCGCATGGAATCGCGAAAGGCACTGTCGCCATCGGCGTGACCCAGCCAGAGTGCCGCGAAGTAGGTGGCGAAGCCTTCCGACAGCCAGAGATGGTGCCAATCGCTCTCGGTGACCGCATCACCGAACCACTGGTGGGCGGTCTCGTGGGCTACAGTTTCCTCCTTCAACTTCTTTTCGCTGTACGCCTTGTCGGGGTAGAAGATCGCGGTGGGGTTTTCCATGCCACCAAAGATGGTGGTGGACTCCACATGAGAGAGACGGTCGTAGGGAAACGGTCCTACGGTCGCGCTGAAGTAGTCGATCATGTCCCCGACCCGGTGGAACGGCGCCGTAACCGCCCAGGCAGAATCCTCCGGATAGGTCACCACCGCGAGGGGAACGCAGCGGATCTTGCATCCTCCATCCGGCACCGTCGTGGTCGCAAGCGGACCGGCGCCGACGACCATTCCGTATACCGGTATGGGTTGCTTCATGCTGAAATTCCACACGCTCCGGCCCCGCGGCAGCGAGTCAATGCCTACCAGCACTCCGTTAGCGACGACCTTCATGCCGGGCGGTACCTCGACATGGAAATCCACCGTTGCCTTATCGCTCGGGTGATCCTGAGACGGCAGCCATTTGTGGGCTCGGTCCGGCCAGTTGTCGGCGAAGATGACCCGCTTGCCATACTGGTTGGTGCCGATGATCAGGCCGTCTTTCACCGGCCCGTGATAGCGGACCATCGAGATCAGCGAATCTCCGGCTGCCTTGTCGTGAGGGAGATAGATGCCGTCCGCTTCCCGCGCATAGGTGGTGCGCGAGAGCCGGGTGTTCTCCTTGCCGTCGGCTAGGACGCGAACCACTCGGAGGGCGGTATCCAGCTCGATCTCGACCGGCTCACTGGAGCCGAGGCGCCAGGTGGTCTGCACCTGGCCCAGGATATGGGTGCTCGTATCGCCCAGTACCAGTGTCACGTCATAGTGCAGGGCATCGTGAACCGGCCGAATGGTGTCGGGCCGGACGGCGAGCGGGTCCTGCAGGACCAGCAGGAGTGTCAGCAGCATCGGTTCGGGGCTCCGGGGCTACGCTTCGATATCGACGGCCAGCTTCGCTTCGCGGATTGCTTCGAGGTGTTCGGCAACAACGCGGCGATGAACCGGATGGATGAGGTAGCGCTCCAGCGCCTCCAAGTCATCGAATGTCACGCTCAGAACATAAGGGTACTCAACATTGCTGGGGCCCAGATTGGCGCCCCAGCGGATGTCGCAAATTTCCGGAATTGGCCCTTTCATCTCGAGCAACGCCGCGGCGAGCGCCGCGATGCGCTCCGCAGTGGTGCCGGGCTTGAACCGGAGCAGCACCTGATGAAGGATCATAAGGCGCTACTTGCCCAGCACTTCCTGGTAGAACCCCAGGATATCCGACCACGCCTTTTCCACCGACGGACTGTCCGAACCCTTCCGTCCCGGCTTGAGGAACCCGTGGCCGGTATCGGGATATTTCTTGTAGCGGAAGGATTTCTTGGCTGCGTTCATCTGGCGCTCGACATCCGGCAATGACTCATCAATGCGCGCGTCGTCCTCCCCGTAAACGCCCAGCACGTGGGCTCCAATAGCGCGGATGGCGGTCGAATCGGGCGGCGGTCCGTAACAGACTACCGCGGCCTTGAGATTGCGATTCGCGGTGGCATAGGCGAAGGATCGCCCTCCACCCCAGCAGAACCCGATCGTGCCGATGTCGTCCGACCGGACCGACGGAAGGGATCCGAGGTACTTGTAGGCCGCGTCGAGATCGCCGTTCACCTGATCGGGGACCAGAAGGGCCGTCAATTTTCGTCCCGAATCGGGATCGGCAGGCGAGGCTCCGAAGCGGGGGGAGAGCAGATCCGGAACCACCGCGACATAACCGGCGCCGGCCAGCTTGTCGGCCACGGTCGGTTCCCAATCGGTCAGACCGAAGATTTCATGTATCACGATGATCCCGGGCGCCTTGTCCTTGCGCTCCGGATACGCCACATACGCTCGAATCGAATCGCCGGCCGCGTTGGTGAACTTGACCCATTCACCGTGGGTCGTCGGCAGCTGCCGTGTCACGCCGGTCGCAAGCTTCCAGCCGCCCAGCAGGCCCGCGAGGAGACCAGCGGCGGCGATCGCTCCAGTGCTCGCCCATCCACGCATACCATTCCCCCTTCGGTTATCGTTACTCGGCATAAACACCCTCCAGGGCCGACTCGGGCGGAGGCAGCCTGTCCCGATCGACCAACGCCTCTTCCGTCGCGGCTTCGACCGTCGCCGTAGCCCTCACCTCGATGCTCTCCAGCTCGGCGGATGGCACGCTCTGCTGGAGCAGCCAGCTCTCGTAGAGACCAATCGGATCCCGTTTACCCCAGTACTCGAACAGCTCGGCTGGGAAGGTGGCGCGAGCTTCCCGTTCATCGTGCGTCGCGTGCCCGCCCATCCGGAAGGTTTCGGCAAGCAGCATCACGGGACCTTCACCGCGACGGCAAGCCTCCACGGCGAGTCTGGTCGCGGCAAAGGCGTCGAGCACATTGTTGCCCTCGAAGGCCCAGCCCGACATCCCGTAAGCGCCGGGCCAGCCCTCGAAGCTCGAGGCCGCATGGTGCTGATCCAGACGAGTTCCCAGCGCCACCTGATTGTTCTGAATGATGAACACCACTGGCGCCCGCTGCACCGCCGCGAAGTTCAGCCCTTCATGGGCCACACCAGCCTTGGCGGATCCATCGCCCACCCAGGTGACCGTCACCGCCGGCTCTCCCCGCATCTTCGCCGCGAGCGCAATCCCGACACACACCGGCACCATGACCCCGACCGGAGAGATCGGCGGGATCACGTGATGTGGCATCGAGCCGATGTGCAGATCGCGACCGCGTGATGGACCGTTGGCTGCCGCGAGATAGCCTCGGAAAACGTCGCCGATCGGCATGCCCATGTCTCCGCACGCGGATTGGTTGCGGATCATCGGGGCGACGTAGTCAAGCGCGGGATCCAGGGCGAAGACGGGACCGACGGTGGAAGCTTCTTCCCCGGTGCCCAACCAGGCCTTTGAGATCACACCCTGCCGAACCCACCGGGACAGCGCAATGTCCTGCAGCCGAGCCAGCAGCAGCCGCTCGTAGAGCTGGAGAAACGCCTCCCGAGGGAGTGTCGCGATCAGGTCCCGACGGGCAGGATCCCGCTCGATCGTCTTGCCGAATTCCTGAAGCAGCGCCGGATCAGCGGACCAGGAGACGTATTCGGGGGGATCGAAGGCGGGGTAGCGTTTCATGAAATCAGTAAGGAGTAAGGAGTAAGGAGTGAGGAGTGAGAGGCGATGAATAAGGGAGAGGGTTTCACGGAGACCGTGGTTCCTCACTCCTTACTCCTCACTCCTTACTTCTTAAAGAGTCGGGCAAACACCCCGCTCTCCTCGGCTCCTTCCAGCGCTTCACCTAAGGCCTGCATGGTTGGGAAACGATCGGTCGGCTCCAGCGACATCGCCTTGGCCAGAGCGACATCCAGTTTGGCGGGGAGTTCAGACCGCACGTCGCGGAGAGCCTTCGGCTTCCCGCGCAGCCGGGCAATCATCATCTCCTGCGCGTTCCGCCCCTGGAAGGGAAGCTGGCCGGTGAAGAGCTCGAAGCCGAGGATACCGAGCGCGTAGACATCGCTCCGGGCGTCGAGCGCCTTGCCCCTGATCTGTTCCGGGCTCATGAACTCGGGCGTTCCCAGAACGATGCCGGTCGCCGTCAGTTTCGCGATCTCCGGCTCGGCCCGTCGTTCCTTGGCCAGCCCGAAGTCCATCACCACGGCCCGGATTCCTCCGGGAGAATGGGCATCGGGCACCAGCATGACATTTTCCGGCTTCAGATCCCGGTGGATGATGTGCATGTCATGGGCATGCTGAAGCCCGCGGCACATCTGGAGCATGAGGGGAATGCCAAGATCAAGCGGGAGAGGACCGTCGCGCACTTCGCGATCGCTCAACAACTCCCCGGGGAGATAGGGCATCACCAAATAGATCAGGCCGTCCTCGGTTTCTCCCAGCCGGATGATGCGGCACACGTTGAGGTGCTCGAGCCGCATCGCAAGCCCGGCTTCCCGGCGAAGCCGTTCAATCGAGCTGGTGTCTTCCTGGAGTCTGGGCGAAAGCACCTTGATCGCTACGGTTTCCTTCGATGAGTTATCCACCGCGAGGTACACGTACGACATTCCCCCCTCGCCCAGCTTCTTACCCACCTCATAGCGATTATCCAGGACGTGGTTGGTGAGCAGACTGGCCCGATCGTGCCGCGGACCGCGAGCACGCGCCGCCTCCCGGACCTGAGTCCGGATGCCGACGCTGGTCTGCGAGGGCCCTGGACCGGGAGGCGGGGCCACGGCGCCAGCCACCTCGACCAGCGGAGAACCGTCCTGAGGACAGAACCGCGCCGGGTCGGGATAGACCCGCTGGCACCGGGGGCAACGGCGGTTGCTCAATCGCGGTACCGGTTGCGGCCGTCGGCCTTGGCCTTATAGAGGTTGGCGTCGGCGAGGCGGAGCAGGGATTCACCCTCGCCGGCTCGCTCATCCGGATAGCAGGCGATGCCGACGCTGATCGTTACCCGTACCGTCCTGCCCGCTTCACCGAAATCGTGGTTGGCGACGCGACGGAGAATGCGCTCGGCGAAGATGCGCGCCCCGCTTGCTCCGGTCTCGGGAAGCAAGATGACGAACTCCTCACCGCCATATCTCGCGACGATGTCCACCGCCCGCTGTTCCCGCCGCAGAATCATGGCGAGCTGACGAAGGACGTTGTCGCCGACCAGATGCCCGTACGCGTCGTTGATCTGCTTGAAATTGTCGATATCCACCATCAGGCAGGCCAGCACCGTACTGTAGCGGTTGGCCCGCTCGATTTCCTGCGCCAGCTTCTCGTTCAGCGCGCGCCGATTGAAGGTTTCGGTAAGCGGATCGGTCTCGGCCAACTGCTTCATCTGCTCCCGGCCGAGCACTGCGTTCTCCAGATCGTAGGCCTTCTCGAGCGCAGCCACGGCGGCCCGCACAACCTGGTCGGCGAAGTCCACGTCGCGATGGTCGAGCGGCGGGTCTTCTTCCGTGGTGCGCAGGAAGAACACCCCGGCGGGCTGGTCCCGCAGCGTGAAGGGCAACGCGATGGCGGACCGGGTCGGAACCGAACGTCCCTCGGCTTCCCACTCGGCACGGACTTCGTGGTAGAGCGGGTCGGTAAGAACATTGTGCACCAGGACGACCTGGCGGGTATCGAGTGCCCGCCGGACCTCGGGATAACGCTTGAGATCGATCCGCAGGTTGCGAAGCATGGGATTCTCGTACGCCGCAACCACGAGTGCGTAATCGTCCGAGTCGGCATTCGACACGATCAGCGAGCACTTGGAGATTCTCAGGCCCCGAGCCACGCGCCGCACCAGGATGTGATAGATCTCCTCCGGCTTGAGAGACGCCGTGACTTCCTGGAGGATGTCCACCATCTCCGAACGGCTGCGGGCTTCGGCCCGCGCCTGGTTCAGCTCCCGTCCCACCCGGAGGTGAGCCTTTACCCGCGCGAGCAGCTCCCGCACCCGGAAGGGCTTGGAGATGAAATCGGCTGCGCCGAGACCGAGCGCACGGACCGTGGCCTCCTCCGGTGGCATGGAGGAGATCATGAGAACCGGAAGGTCCTTGTGGTTGGGATCGTTCTTGACCCGCTCCAGCAGCTGTAGCCCATCGACCCGCGGCATCATGATGTCGAGCAGCAGCAGATCGTAGGTATCCGCGTCGAGCCGCTCCAGCAGATGGTCTCCGTTGGGGACGCTCACCACCTCGTAGCCGTTCTCCTTGAGGATCCAGGCAAGGGTACGGGACAGGGCCTGGTCATCATCCGCGACGATGATCTTCGGCGCGATCATTCAGGACACCAGGCGCTGGAACAGATCGGGATCCACATTGCCGCCACTCAGAATGGCGACGGCAGGTCCGGAGGGGACGTAATGCCGCGCGAGCAGGGCCGCCACAGAGGCGGCGCCCGACGGCTCCACCCGGAGTCCGGCCTTCTCGAAGAGGAACCGCACCGCCGATTTCAATTCGGCGTCATCCACCTGCACCGCCTCCCGGACCCGACCATCAATCGCCGCAAAAGGAATCGCACCGATCGACGGGGTAAGCAGCCCGTCGGCCAGGCTCGGCCCCGGATCGATTCGCTCGGAGCGACCCGCGGCCAGCGCGGCGGAAAGCTTGCGAACGTTCGAGGGCTCGACTCCGACAATGCTGGCGGTCGGGATCAGGTCGGCGATCACTGTAGTAATACCCGCCAGCAGGCCGCCTCCCCCGGTGGGTACGAGCACCGCTTGCAAGTCAGGGCACTGCTCGGCGATTTCGAGTCCGCAGGTGCCCTGCCCTGCTACGACGTCGGCGTGCTCGAACGGCGGAATCGGGACCATGCCTCGCTCGCGCACCAGGCCTTCGAAGACCGGTTCACGCTGCCGGCGGTCGCTCACGAATACGATTTCGGCGCCCTGCTCGCGAACTCCGTTGATCTTGACCCGTGGCGCATCCTCCGGCATCACGACGACGGCCGCCACACCGAGCCGCTTGGCGGCGTAGGCCAGCGCCAGCCCGTGATTGCCGCTGGAGTGCGTTGCGACACCCCGAGCGCGGTCGGCTTCCGAAAGACGGGAGATCGCGGTATAAGCCCCGCGCAGCTTGAACGCGCCTACCGGTTGCAGGTGCTCGCACTTGAGCCAGACCGGTACACCGATCAGGCGGCTCAAGCCGGGGGATTCGATCAGCGGAGTTCGCAGAGCCACACCGGCAAGCGCCGCGGCGGCCTCACGAATGGAGGCGAGAGTGACTCGGGCGGGGTACGTCGAGGTCAGGGGCACCGGGCGAAAGTAGGACTCTGCGGGTGGGTGGGCAAGGGAAGGTAAAGTAATGAGGACTGAGGACTGAGGACTGAGCGCGGGGCCTGTTACAGACCCACCGCCTCAGTCCTCAGTCCACCGTCCTTTTACTCATAACTCATTTACTCACTCCGGCTCTGCTCCCGTGGCCGCCTCCGCCTCCACTCCCTCCTCGTCCTCCTTGACCACGCGCGCAACGTCCACCACTGCATCGCCCGAATCCAGGTTCATCACCTTGACGCCCTGCGTATTGCGGCCGATGACCCGGATTCCTTCGACCGGCATCCGGATGATCACGCCGTGCCGGGTGATGAGCATCAGCTCGTCGTCCGGCTGAACTTCCTTCAGGGCGACGATGGCGCCGGTCTTGTCGGTCTTCTTGAGCGTGATGATGCCCTTCCCGCCCCGCTTCTGGACCCGGTAGTCGGAAAGCTCGGAGCGCTTGCCGAAGCCTTTCTCGCTCACGACGAGCAGCGTCGCATCGCGCCGGATCACCACCATGCCGATGACCTCGTCGCCTTTGTCCAGCTCGATCCCCTTCACGCCACCGGCGACTCGACCCATCTCCCGGACATCGCCCTGGTGGAACCGGATGCTCATCCCGTCCGCGGTAGCGAGAACGATATCGCTCGCCTCGTCGCAGAGCTGCACGTCGATCAGCTCGTCGCCCGCTTCGATGTTGATCGCATTGATGCCATTCGAGCGCACGTTGCCGTACGCCGAGAGCACGGTCTTCTTCACCGTGCCCAGACGAGTGGCGAACATGAGCCACTTGTCGTCCGCGAATTCCCGCACCGCCACCGTCGCAGCAATCCGTTCATCTGGTTTGATGGCGATGCAATTCACCACCGGCTTCCCTCGGCTGGCACGGCCGCCCTGTGGAATCTCGTGCACCTTGAGCCAGTAGACCTGCCCGGTGTTGGTGAAGAACATCAAATAGTCATGGGTGCTGGCAATGAAGAGGTGCTCGATCCAGTCCTCTTCCTTGGTCGTCGCTCCCTGGAGACCCCGCCCGCCGCGGCGCTGCCGCTTGTAGGTAGAGATCGAGATCCGCTTGATGTAGCCGGTATGGGAGATGGTGATGACCATGTCCTCTTCGGCGATCAGATCCTCGACCGAGAAGTCGTTCTGATCCGCGAGGATCTCGGTACGGCGGTCGTCTCCGAAGGTCTTGGCGATCTCCTGCATCTCCTCCTTCAGGATGCTCATG
>DATIOP010000214.1:0-2723 GCA_035472975.1 Gemmatimonadales bacterium | reverse complement strand
AGGGGGGGGGGGGGGGGGGGGGGGGAAGGCGGAAAACCTGGCAATAGGGGCTCGAGTGCGGCTGGAGGGTGGTGGCACGGGTAGAGTCATGGAACTGCGAGACGACGGTAAAGCAGTGGTTTCGGCTGGTGCAGTGAAGCTGGTTGTGCCGGTCGCGAAGCTGGTCACCGTTGCCTCCGAACCCGGCCCGGTATCTCATACCGCCCCTTCGCCCTTCCGCCCTACCGCCTCCGAGCGCAGCGAGGGATTTGAGGTCGACCTCCGCGGTCTCACTGGCGAGGAAGCGGAGCAGGAGGTCCTCTCGGCACTCGACGCAGCGATCCTCGCCGAGCACCCCTACCTTCGGATCATTCATGGCAAGGGGACCGGCGTGGTCCGGGATCGGGTACAGAAGGTGGTTGCCCGCGACCGCCGGGTCCGAAAGCATGCTTTCGCGCCGGCCAACCAGGGCGGTACCGGAGTCACCGTAGTGGAATTCGAGAGCTGAACGTGATTCCCGACGAGATTATCGAGCAGATACGCGAGAGCGCGGACATCGTCGGCCTGATCGGCGAATCCACCGAGCTCAAGCGCACCGGCTCCGATTACCGGGGTCCGTGCCCGTTTCATGGGGGCACTCACCGCAATTTTGCGGTGATTCCCAAGAAGGGCCGCTTCTATTGTTTTGTCTGCAAGGAGTCGGGAGACGTCTTCTCCTATCTCATGAAACGCTTCGGGATGGATTATCCCACGGCGGTGCGTGAGGTAGCCGGCCGGATGGGGATCGCGATCCCCGAACAGACCAGCCGGAGCGGGCCCGATCCCCGTGAGCCCTTGTTCTCGGCTGCCGCAGTCGCTCACGACTGGTTTGCCCGGCAACTCCGGGAATCTCCCGAGGCCGAGGAGGCGCGCGCCTATCTTGGTACTCGCGGGCTCGATCTGGATACGGTCGGCCCGTTCGAATTGGGTTTCGCTCCGCGAGGGAACGCATTCCTTACGGCGATGGCGCAGCTGGGCCTCAAGCAGGAAGTAATGCTCGAGGCTGGACTCCTCGCTCAGCGCGACGACGGATCCATCGTGCCCCGTTTCCGCGGACGGCTGCTGTTCCCGATCCACGATCTGCGCGGACGGGTCGTGGGATTCGGAGGCCGCCTGCTGGGGCCGGGAGAACCTAAGTATCTCAACTCTCCGGAGACGCCGATCTTCAAGAAGGGCACGATGCTGTACAACCTTCACGAGGCGAAGCAGGCGATTCGTAAAGAGGAATGCGTCGTCGTGGTTGAAGGGTATTTCGACGTGCTGCGACTGGTCCTGGCCGGCTGTGAACACGTAGTGGCCCCGCTCGGGACGTCGCTGACGCCGGACCAGGCAGCCTTGCTCCATCGGTTTGCGCCCCAGGCAATCCTTCTCCTGGACAGCGATACCGCGGGGCTTCGCGCCACCTTCCGCGCGGGCGACGAGCTCCTGCGTCATGCAGTGCGGGTGCGGGTGGCGACGCTTCCCTCGGGAGAGGATCCTGACACCCTCGTGAAGAAGGGCGGACTCCCGGCGCTGAACGCGGTGCTCAAGGATGCCATGGATGTCATGGAGCGGAAGATCCAGCTGCTCGATCGGAGAGGGTGGTTTACCGGCATCGAACATCGCCGCGACGCGCTGGACCGGCTGCTGCCCACCATTCGGGCGGCGAAGGATCCGATCATGCGGGAGTTGTACCTCTCGTTGGTGTCGGAGCGGGCAGGTGTCGAGAAGCGGGTGCTGGAGCAGGAGGCCAACACGCAGCCCTCGCAACCAACATTCACGCCCCGAGTCGAGGCTCCGGGACCGGCGCCCACTCCGGCACGGCGCGCACGACTCGGACCCGAACGGCAGCTGGTCGGGCTCATGATCTTCAGCAACGAGTGTCGAGAGCGGGCTCGCACCCAGGTTCGTCCCGAGGCGCTGGAAAGCGGTGTCACCCGCGAGTTGTACACTCTGTTGCTGGAGGGCGGAGACGCGGTGCCTGCTACGCCGCCGGAGCAGGTGTCCGATGCGGGCCGAGCTCTCTGGACCGAATTGCTGGGCGTCGGTAGTCAGCTTGGGCCTCAGGCCCAGGATCAGCTCTTCGATGGAGTATGCCGCCGCCTTGAGGCGCGTCCCTTTCGCCGCCGCCTGGCCGAGCTGGATCGGGCCATCCGGCAGGCGCCTGAACCCAAGCCCTCGGCGATGATCGAAGAGAAACTCCGGCTGGACAAGGAGCTAAGGGAGAAATTCCCAGAGGAGTACCGTCGCATCGTGTATGCAAGACGAACCAATGCCCGCGGGTCGGGCCGACCGCAGCAACGCCGGCCCTTTCCATCCGACGCCTGAGCGAACGCACTCATATGAAGGGAATTCGTTGATGCATCCTGACATGGTGAAACTGCTGGACTTGCAGGAGAAGGATCTGGCTCTGCTGGAGGTGGACACTCGACTCGCCGCTATTCTGGCAGAGACCGCGCAGTTGGATAAAGAACTGGCGGAGGCGGAGCGGAGCCTGGAAAGCCGTCGCCGGTCGGCGGCCGAGGCGCTCCGCAAACGCCAGGAATCGGAAACCAAGATCGAGAACTTCCGCCGCCTCCTCGAGCGACAACAGACCCGCACCGATCAGTTGCGTGGCCAACGGGAAATCCAGGCGGCGATGACCGAAATGGACCTCGCCCGCTCGGTGCTGGCGAAAGAGGAAAACGACTGGGCCCAGGCCGGTGACAACGTGATCGCTCAGGACG
>DATIOP010000213.1:0-5153 GCA_035472975.1 Gemmatimonadales bacterium | reverse complement strand
ATCCTTGAGCACGGTCCCGGCGGGGACCGGCAGGTACACGTCTTCGGACGAGGCGCCGGTCTGATTCTTCCCCTTCCCATGCTGGGCGCGTTCCGCTTTCCACTCAGAGCGATAGCGGTAGTCGAGCAGTGTCGCGAGGTTGCCGTCCGCCCGCACGTAAACCGACCCGCCGCGTCCTCCATCGCCGCCGTCCGGCCCGCCCTTGGCCTTGTACTTGAACCGGGCGAAGGAGCACGCGCCGCTCCCACCGGTACCGGCGGTGACTTTGACGATGGCGTGGTCGATGAACATGGTGGTGGTCGTGAGTCGTGAGTCGTGAGTCGTGAAAAGTAAATGCGTGGGGTTTCAAGAGGTGATGGACTCGAGACTCAAGACTCACGACCCAAGACCCATGACCACTGACTATCGACTACCGACTCCCACTCCCCTCCATCCACGCCTCCTTCACCCCAT
This sequence comes from Gemmatimonadales bacterium, assembly GCA_035472975.1. Classification (GTDB taxonomy): domain Bacteria; phylum Gemmatimonadota; class Gemmatimonadetes; order Gemmatimonadales; family GWC2-71-9; genus DATBGE01. The sequence goes on along the minus strand of DATIOP010000213.1, from coordinate 4,700 downwards.
TCCACAGCTCCTTCACCTTTTTCCACTGATCGTAGGACAAGAGCGGATTGACCACGGACAGGACGCCATCCACCTGCTCGAAGCTGCCGCCGGCGTGGAGCGCTCCGCGCAGGTGGGAGTGGAGCTGACGGGGCGCTTCGAGGACAGCCATCTGGGCCACGGTGCACAGTTCCCGCCGCAGCAGGTCCAATCCGGGGCGCGCCATCGTCCGGCCGTAGCCTTCGGTCACCATCCAGAGATCCATGGCGGGGTGCAGCTCCTTGATGTTCTCCCGGAGCTTGCGGTAGTTGTCGCCATAGATCCGGGCACAGGTCTCTTCACCCCGCTTGGTCCATTCCGACACGCTCTGGTAATCGGCGTCGGGATCCATGGGAGGAGCCGGTACCCGTCCCACTTTCCGCCAAACGCCGAAGGCCATCAGGGTCCTCGGATAGCCGACCATCAGCACCGACTGGAGCAGCAGCTCCTCCACCCAGGGGACCGGTACCTGAGCGGTCTTGAGCGGTGCCGCGCGTTCCCGCAACTCGGGCTCGTAGCCCTGAGCGATCGCCGCGGCGAAACGCACCAGGTGCAGTGTTGGCTGATCGAGACTGTCTTTCTTCGCCATCAGGATAGGCTCCCGCCGGACGGTGATCCAACCCGGCTCCCGCAGCTAGTGCCCTGGAAAATGCAGATCTCCTGCTGCCCGTGTCGTGCCGGTGACCATCCCCCGGGTATTCCGCGTGACCAGTTCGGCGTGCCGCGCGACCGCTTCCGGCGGGTTGGTCAGATCGAGCTTGAGCTGCAGCCTGGCCTCGAGCTGTCTCAGCACCCCGATCAGGGCAACCGATGAAGACCGCATGTCTCCGTCTTCCACCTTGATCGCGATGCCCAGTCCACCCGGAATGACGCCGGCGCAGTAGATCCCGTCGGCCCCGATCTTGGCGACCAGTCGCCCCGCGCCCGCGGTCATGATATCGGTGCAGGGTCGCCCGCTCCCCGCCACCAGATCAGGATGGCGCACCATCGCGGTCCGGAGCCGCGCCGCCGCCGTCTCCTTGCTCGCCGCAAACCGGGCATAGGCCAGCGCCATCGCCTCGAGCGGCAGGCCGAAGCATACAGTGGTACATCCATCCACGGCTTGCAGCAATTGTTCCGAGGGGACGCCGGTCCAGCGGAGGACTTCCTGGAGGATCCGCTCCTGCACCGGGTGACCCTGATTCTGATACCCCCCGATGGGCCAGTCGTGGTGCCTCGCCAAGGCCAGCATCCCGGCGTGCTTCCCCGAGCAGTTGCTCCAGCAGGGCGACATGGTGATCCCGTGGCGCACGACTGCCTCCGCAATGGCCGGCCCCAGGGGCGGATGGGGACCGCAGGCCAAGGCGCTTTCCGTGAGCCCGATCTGCTGCAGCATCGACTCGGCGAGTTCGCGGTGGATCGGCTCACTGGAGTGGGAGGCGCAGGCCAGAGCGAGCGCCCGCTCGTCGAACTGCCACCGGTCTGCTGCACCGTCCTTGACCAGGGCCATGGACTGGAATGGCTTGGCCGCTGAGCGCCAGAATGTCACGAGGGTGGGATCGCCCGCCGACGCCACCAGCCGGCCTTTGGCATCCACCACCGCCGCGGAAACCCGATGAATGGACTCGACTACGCCGCTGCGGGTGGACTCGATCCGGAAGGACATGGGCGGGAAGATAAAGCGGGAGACGGGAGACGGGAGACAGGAGACGGGAAAGCGGGAACGGGGAACGGGGAACGGGGAACGGGGAACGGGGAACGGGGAACGGGGAACGCGAATGTAGAAGCACCTCATCCCGAGCGCAGCGAGGGATCTAGCATCCGGACCGACAAGCACCGTTCACTTTTCACCGTTCGCCGTTCACAACACCCCTGACACCTGACCCCTGACCCCTCTCCCGTCTCCCGTCTTCCGTCTCCCCCCCGGGGCCTTAGCTTCCGCCCATGCCTCGCCCAATCCTGACCGCAGCGGTCGCCCTCGCGATCTGCGGTTCCCACGCGGCTGCCCAGGCATCGCCATACATCCCACTCGATGACCCTCGTCTCCCGGCGCTCGAGCACCTGATCGCCTTGGGCGACATCGAGGATCCGTCCCCGATGGTAAGACCGTTCCGGCGGATTGATGCGGTGCGTGCCCTCGCCAAGGGCGATTCCGCGGGTACTGCTCGCGACACGGCCCTGGTTCGGGAGTTGCTCTACGCCTTTGCCGATCCGGGGGACAAGGCGCGCTGGAAAGTGGAGCCGCGCGCGGGAGGTGAGGCCTACAGCGATGCGCGCCGGGACATGGTCCACCCTGCCGGTCCCGACGGAATCCAGCCTTACGTCGAGCTGGGACTGACCGGCGTCTTCGGCAACGTGGGCCTGGTGAGCCGGCCCGCCATCGAGACCCGCTTGCCCGATGACCCGGACTGGCCGGGACGGAAGGATCTCGCTGTCACCGGCCGCATGGTCGAGGCCTATCTCACCGCGCAATTCAAGTGGGTGAGCGCCTTCTACGGCCAGATGGACCAGCACTGGGGACCGCAGGGTGTTTACGGCGTGCCGCTCAGCGCCTTCGGATACGGGCGCCCCACGCTCCAGCTCGAAGTCGGAAACAAACAGCTGAAGCTTCTGGCCCAGGCTTCAGAGTTCCGCGACGAGAACGACACACTGAACCAGGTCGTCAAGCGTTACTTCTTCGCCCACCGCCTCTCCTCGCAGCTCACGCGAAGGCTCAACATCGCGCTCTGGGAGACGACAGTACTCTCGGGCGTGGACCGTTCGTTCGATGCCAGGTTCCGCAATCCCGTCACCCTGTTGCTCCTGGCCAACGAGTATGGCATAGGAGACGATGGCAACGTGCTGGTCGGACTCGATCTCCAGTGGCGGTTTCTCCAGCGCACGACGCTCGCCTTCCAGCTCGCGGTTGACGACATCCAGTACAAGGATCGCAACGCACCGGACACACCGCCCAACCGCTACGCCTTTACCATCTCCGCTTTCGGCCCGTTGTTTCGCAGCGTTGCCTGGCGCGCGCTCTATACTCAGGCGTCGAGTCTCGCGTTCCGGTCCTCGGACCCATTCGAGAATTTCACCGATGCGGGAGTCGGGGTCGGACGCAATTTCGACGACAATGACCAGCTTTCGTTCTTTGCAACCGCACCCGTCACTCGGCACTGGCTGGTGACGCCCGAGTTGACACTTTCCCGTCAAGGTGAGGGCAGCCTGGACGCTCCCTTCCCTTCGGGAAACGCGCGAGGGAACACCCCGACGCTCTTCATCGGCACGGTAGAGAAGACCTATCGCGCCGCGGTGGGAATAACCGGAGCCCAGGGTCCAATCCGACTCACTGCGACCGCCGGCTATCACCACGTGACCAATGCCGGCCACCAATCCGGCAACACCGACGACCGCTTCGTGGGCAAGATCGGCGTCACCCTCGGCTTCTCGACTGCTGGAGTCCTGCATGACTGAGCGGGAGCTGGTCGCCGCGATCCGCGGAGTCCGGGTGCTGGTCGTGGGAGATGCGATGCTGGACCGGCACCTCATGGGAGAAGCGGAGCGACTCTCGCCCGAGGCACCGGTGCCAGTGGTTCGCATCGCGGAACGGCGAGTGACGCCGGGTGGCGCGGCCAACGTCGCCGCCAATGTCACCGCTGGAGGCGGGACCTGTGCGCTGGTCGGCGTGGTTGCCGAAGACGCGCCGGGCGCCGAGTTGCGGGCAGCGGTGGCGGGAGCGCGGGTTCGGGATCTCATGCTGACGGTACGGGATCGTCCGACTACCAACAAGACCCGGGTTGTGGCTCGCAACCAGCAGGTGGTGAGAATAGACGAAGAGCGTGAAGCCGAAGTATCGGCGGAAGATCGGGCGCAGCTCGCCGCTGCCGCATCTGATGCTCTCGCCGAAGCGCAGGTGCTGGTCTTTCAGGATTACGACAAGGGTGTGTGCAGCGCGCCACTCATCAAGTTGTTGATCGCTGCGGCGAAGCAGCGCGGCATTCCAATCGTGGTGGATCCCAAGTTCCGCCACTTCTTCGATTACTCCGGGGCGACAGTCTTCAAGCCCAACAGACGCGAGTTGCTGGCGGCGATGGGTTCGGGCGTCGATCTGCGGCGGGAGGAGGCGCTGGCGGCGGTCCGCAGGCGGGTCGGCGCCGAGGAATTGTTGATTACTCTCGGCAGCGATGGGATGCTGCTCGTCGCGGGCGAGGGGCGGATGACTCGAATTCATGCCCGGGCCCGGGAGGTGTTCGATATCTCGGGCGCCGGCGATACCGCCACAGCCTGGGTGGCGATGGGCCTGGCCGCGGGTGCCTCCACCCTCGAAGCTGCTCGGCTCGCGGCGGTGGCGGCGGGCGTTGCGGTAGGGAAACGCGGGGTCGCCGCGGTGACGGCCGGCGAGGTGCTTGCCGCTTTGGCGACATCCGGTTAGAGTTTCGGCCCCTTGGACCGGGCGATTAGCTCAGCTGGTTAGAGCGCGCGCCTCACATGCGCGAGGTCGGGGGTTCAAGTCCCTCATCGCCCATGTTTGCAAGTGAAAGCCCCGCCGTCGATTGAGACGCGCGGGGCTCTGATTTTCGCGGCCTCTCAACTCAGTGGGAGGTAGTGGATTGCGCGAGTCATGGTGTGAACTGCGCCGGCCGCGGCCGTGGCCCACGCCGAGGTACCCGATGGACATGATAGTCCAAAGTCCAATGGATCGGCTGCGCCGCTTGTGAGACATT
>DATIOP010000212.1:0-8814 GCA_035472975.1 Gemmatimonadales bacterium | reverse complement strand
GGTCACAAGTCGGATGCTGGTACCGGCGCCCTGATAGGTGGGACCACTGGAGCACTTCTCGGCCTTGCCGCGGTGGCCGGCATTGACAGTGACGAGTTCTTCGATCCTTGTTGTTCGGCGGGCGAATATGCTTCGGGAGCTCTGATCGTTGGCGCCGCGTTCGGAGGAGTTGGGGCTGCGATCGGAGCACTGACGCACAAGGACACCTGGACTCGGGCTCCCCGCGAGGCATGGCGGAACCAGAGCGAGGCTTCGCTCGATTCCGAGGATTGGCGCGTTGCGAAGAGCGAGAAGCAACAGAAACGCCCGGCTCGGCCGTGAAAGTCGACTAGTCTGAGCTGCGCGCGATCTCCCGCACCCCCGCTACAAGACGTGATACCTCATCTTCCGTCGTGTAGCAGGCGCACCCAGCCCGGACCAGACCGTCATTCTCGTGGCCGAGTCGCGCGACGACGGTGGTAGCGTAGAAGTCCCCGTGAGAAACAAATATCCCCTTCCCCGCCAGATTCGTCGCCACTTCTTCGGCCGATTTTCCTGCGACAGTAAACGACACGGTTGGGGTGCGGTTGCGTTCCGGAGAAGGACCGTAGACCCGCACTCCAGAGATCCGATGCAGCCCTTCCCAGAGTTGTTCCACCAGAGTCTGCCCACGGGCGTGTAGCTCGCGGAAGGATGCATCGAGCCGGTCGCCCCGTCGTTTGCCGGCCGCGAGCGAGGCGAGAAACTCAACTGCCGCTCCGGCCCCGACGATGCCTTCGTGATTCTGGGTGCCGGTTTCCATCCGCTCCGGCGGCTCGTTGGGCGCGGGAGCGAGTTTTGGCACGTCCAGCTCCTGAAGCAGCTCATGGCGACCGTACAGGATCCCGACGTGAGGCCCGTAGAACTTGTAGGCCGAACAGGCCAGGAAATCGCAGTCCAGCTCAGGGATCTCGAGGCGGGCGTGCGCCGCCAGGTGAACGGCATCCACGAAAATCAGGGCGCCTGCTGCGTGAGTGAGGTGGGACGCCTGCGGAATATCGTTGATGGTGCCGAGCGCATTCGATGCTCCGCCGATTGCCACGAGTCGGGTGCGCGAATTGAGCGTCCCCTCGAACGCTTTCCAATTCAACTGTCCGCTCTCGGGCTCGAGGGGGACTACCCTTACCGTCACCCCACGTTCGGCGGCGAGCCGAGTCCAAGGGGCCTGGTTCGCATGATGATCGAGCTCGGTGATGACGATCTCGTCACCGGGTCCCCACTTGCTGCCAAGCGCGCGAGCGAGGTGGAAGGTGAGGGTCGTCATGTTGGCGCCGAAGACGATCTCGACCGGCTGCGCGACGAGAAAATCGGCCAGCGCAATTCGTGAGCGTGCGATGGCGAGATCGGTTTCCTGACTGGTGGGGTAGGCCCAGTGGGTGTTGGCGTTGTGGTTGTAGAGGTAGTCGGACATCGCCTCGACCACATCCCGGGGCACCTGAGTCCCTCCCGGGCCATCGAAGTAGGCGACCGGCTCATGGCGCTGTTCGCGCTGCAGCGCTGGAAAGCGAGCCCGGATGGCCTCGACCGAAGCGACAGGAGTAGTCGAGAGGGAGGTGGCGCTATGCATCAGCGAGACTCCGGTACCAGGACGGGGCGTTGCCGCGCCCAGATATTGAACTTCAGGATACACCAGATGGTCCGCACGCCATCCTTCCAGCCGATCTTCTTCCCCGCATCGTAAGAGCGCCCTTCGTAGCTGATAGACACTTCGTAGACTCGGCACCGGAGGGCGGCGACCTTGGCCGTTACCTCAGGCTCGAAGCCGAAGCGGTCCTCCACCAGCGTGATCTGCTGCAGAATCTCCCGGCGGAAGACCTTGTAACAGGTCTCCATGTCGGTCAGGACGAGATTGCTAAAGCAGTTCGACAGCAAGGTGAGAAACCGGTTCATGGTGTAATGCCAGAAGTACAGCACCCGATGAGATTCGCCGCCGGCGAACCGGGAGCCGTAAACGACATCGGCCCGGCCATCGAGGATGGGCCTGATGAGTTTGGGGTACTCCTCCGGGTCGTATTCGAGGTCGGCGTCCTGCACTAGGACGAGATCGCCACGAGCCGCCTGAAACCCAGTCCGCAGCGCGGCACCTTTCCCGCGATTCTTCGGATGGGTCAACACCCGGACCCGGTCGCCGTCCGCCATTGGCATCAGCTTCGCGCCAGTTCCATCCGTGGAGTAGTCATCCACCAGGATGATTTCCTTGTCCACCGGCACCGCCTTCACCCGCTCGACCAGCCGTTCCACCGTCTCCTCCTCGTTATATACCGGGATAACGACGGTGAGCAACGGCCGGGTCTCCTGCAGGGTCATCGGAAGGCTCCTGCGGCTGCCGCCGCGCTGTCGACCGCTTGGATCAGGGGTTCAAATTCGGGATACCCGGAGTTGACCAGCTTGCGGAGTTCGAGGCGCGCCGAACCATAATCGCCCAGCCTCATGTAGCACGAGGCCATGCGGGACCGGGTGTAACGGAGGTCCGGGTTCAGCAAAAGCGCCTTCTGATACAGCGGGATCGACTGCTCACAGTGGCCGTCGGTCCGGTAGACGTCTCCCACATCGTTATAGAGAGTTGCGTCGTAGGCGAACAACGTCAGGGCCGTCTGCAGCGCTCGAAAGGCCGCCTCCTTCTCACCGTGCTCATACAGATAGAGTCCGTAGGACCAGTGAGCACGATAGTTGTTCGGAGCATCCACGACAGTCTGAGCAAAGAGTGTTCCGTTGTCCTTCCACACCGGTTGGCGGATTGCACTGCGCCAAGCACCCAGGCCGACGAGGACGAGACCGGCCACCGCGATCGGTCTCCACAACCGAGCATGACGGCGCGTCAGAGCCTCCGTTGCCCCGCCCAGGACCATCATCGCGCCCACACTGGGGACGAACAGGGTCCGCTCCGCCAATAGAATCCCCGCCTTGAGCACCAGATTGCTCACCGGAAAAATCGCGAGCGCCGTCCAACACAGGCCAAATGCCACGACAGGGAGCCGCTTCCAGGTAGCCAGGGTGATCGCCCCGACTCCCAGCAAGAGCGTGAGCCCCGCAGCCTGCTGCAATCCGAAGGAAGTGGCCCGTACGATGTCCTGGGGAGAGTAGTCGGCCTGGAGGTGGGCAGGCCATAACAGGAGGCGCACCCACTCGAGACTGATCCGCAATGCGGTCAGCAACCGCTCCCGCGCCGTGGCTTCCCCGATTGCGATGTGCGGGAAATCCCCTGCGAGAGTACCGGTGACTTTGGTGCGGACAACGAGGTACAGGATTCCTACCATGAAGAAGGTGACCCAGAATGGCGCATCTGCCTTGAACCGCCGAACCAGAGGACGGGGGTCCTTGATCACCGTCAGCTCGGCGAAGACGAGCAGCCCCGGCAGGATCAGTCCGTTGTCTTTGGCCAGGCAGGCGAGGGCGTAGCAGCCGTAGATCTTGTTGCGAGACGAATTGGAAAGCGGTCCGGCCTCGCGCCCCTCGAGAAAGAGCGCTGCCGCGAGCACCATGAACAGCACCACCCAGAGTTCACCCTGACCGACGCAATTGCCCACCGCCTCGACGTGCACCGGATGCGCGGCGAAGAGCGCTGCGGCGAGCCAGGCAATCTGGAGTGGCAACAATCGCCGCATGAGCCGAAAGACGAGGAGGCAACAGGCGACATACAACAACACGTTGGTGAAATGAAAGAGGTGCGGGCCTCCCTCGCCGAGCACCCACTGGAGGGCGAAACCGATGGTGGTAACGGGACGGTAGAGCGTGGAGCCGCCAACATACTTCCCGGGCGGCCAATAGGTGTGGGTGAAGAATTCCCACGGGGCTGCCAGGGAATGAACTCGCTCATTGCGCAGGATGGCATGGACGTCGTCGTACGCGAAGCCATTGCCGAGGCTTGTGAGCCGCAAGCGCAATCAGCGCGATTCCCAGCCATGGAGCGAGGCGGAACCCTTGCGTCTGGCCTCCTTCGGTTGACGTCGGGGGGCAGGTTCCATCGCTCTGCTATGGTGTATGATCTTGAATTTCAATTGGTTGGCCGCACAGGGCAAGCGGGTGCGCCAACGGCACGAATGGTGCTTTGTGAAGAGCCCATGCTACCCCGATCTCCGAACCGGAATCAGATGGAAGCCTTCCGCAAGCTGTGGAGCCGCGAAGGCACCCTGGGCGGCGCCGCCTGGCGCTACGCGGCCATGACCCAGGATTACGGATTTGCGGTTCGAGAGATGCTGCGGGAACAACTGGAGGATCCGATTCCCGGCCTGTGGATTCAGTCGCCGCTGGGAACCGATGAGCATCCGAGCGTATCGGAAGCGATTTTCGAAACCCTGGCGCGCCAGCGGATGTCGGTGCGCAACGCCAGTGGCCGGCATTTTACCGTTCTGGCCCAGCTCCAAGGCTGTGCGTTGGAAGACCTCGCTCACGCCCAGACGGAGACGGGGCTTGGGGAGCGGCACGTCACCTTCGCAGAGTTGCGGTGTCAGGATCTCGTCCTGATGGCCCGGCTGCTGGTCGAGCAAGGTGCAATGCTCGAGGTAGCACACGATCTGGGCATGGACCACCCCGCAAATCGAGATGCCTGCCGGGCCTTGTTCCGCGCTAGCCTCGACGCACTGGAGTTGTTCGATCGAAAGCTCAGTGCCGGGATGTCGCTCGCGGAAGCGCTGGCCGTCGAGATCCTGCTCGAGTCGCTGACTACGGGGTCAGCTCCGTCCGCCTCGGCTCCATTCTGACGATCCAGAGCCCGTTGTTGTCGTCGTTGACGTAGGCCAGGCCGTCCTTCACAACCACTCCCCAGGTCATTGCAGAGTTCTGAGTGTGGCCGCTCATGTCGGCAGTATTGACGTGCACCATTTCCCGGCCTTCGGCGCGCAAGTCTCCCCGCAATTCGCCTGAGATGTCGAAGGCACGGAAACCGGCGTTGTAGGCTCCCATGTAGAGTGTATCGCCCGCGGCCCACACGTTGTGCACCCCGCCAAATTCCGGCTCGTACCAAGCGACCGACTTGGGATGGAAGATGTCGCTCACGTCGATGACCTGCATCCGCCCGTAAGCCCGGAAGGAGGAGGCATCCTTGGCACCCTTCACCGGGGCGGCCGGGAACACCTCGTCCGCGATGAAGACGTAGTTCTTGTGGCGCCACGCGGTGTGGGTGCCGCGGATGAAGCCTGGCCCCGCCGAGGCTTCGACATCGCGGTAAAGCTCGTTGAGATCGTACTTGTACTGGGAGACGAACTGCGGATTGTCGGGACTCCCGCCCTTGATACCGTTCCCCACATCGACGATGACCAGCCCGTCGTTCCAGTAGCTCAGATAGGCGAGCCCGTCCTTCACATCCACATCGTGAACGTAGTTGCCCTGCTGGTCGCTGCGGGAGCTGAAGCGGGCCACTTCCTTGGGGTGATAAGGATCGTTGATGTCAACGATGTGCAGCACGCCGGTCGCGTCGTTGGTCAGATAGATGTGAGTGCCGTACTTGGGCTGCTGGTAGATGAAAGCGGAGTGGACGCCACCGGTCACGCCCTCGGTGAACTCGCTGATCACCTTGGGATGGGCCGGATCCTCCAGCGAAGCGATGACGATCCCGTTCTTGCGGTCTGCCGCACCCTCCCGGGTGTGGACCAGGTACTTGCCGTCCGGCGTGGTCATGATGTCGTTCACCCGCCGGGTATTCGCCATCAACGAGTCAGTCACGACGGGGTTGGAGGGATCGGAGATGTCCACGGCGTACATCCGGTCCCCACCGCCACCAGTGCCTAGGTAGAGGTGCTTGCCGTCGGGGTGAACCCAGACCTCTTCGGTACTGAACAACGTGCGGGGGAGCCGGCCCACGATGGTGGCGGGGCGGCGAACATCGCGATAAGCGAGGGAGACGGCCCCATCCACACTGTGGTTGCCGAGGGTCGCGGTCACCAGATACGCGCCCGCCTCGTAGCCGACGAAGGCTCCATCATCGCTGATGAGGCCCTTACCTGGGGAGAAACTCCAGCGTGGGGTGAGTCCTTCGAGTTTCTTGCCCGCTCGATCGCGCGCGGTGACGGTGAAGTGAATGACGTCTCCCTGCTTCGCATCTATTTTCGCAGGCGAGATCTCGAGCGACCCGATGGTGATCGCCAGGACCTCCACCTGAAACGACGACTTGGCTCCGTCGACCGAGGCCGTGATCGTTGCCTTGCCGGGTGCGCTCGCCGTAAGCAGCCCATCAGTCGCAACATCAGCGACCCGAGCGGCGGAACTCCGCCATTTGATCTTGTCGGCGCGCTTGTCTCCCCGGGCGGAGAAGGAGGCTCCCGTCAGCATGAATCGCTGGCCGGCGACCAGCCGGGTAATCTGCGGCGTGATGGTCACCGAAGCCGCGGGCCCCGGCTGCATCGAGATCTCCACCCGCTCCATGACCGGGCGAGTACCGGGAACGCTCGCGATCGCCGTAACCCCCAACACCCCGGTCGATCCGGCGGAAACCAGGCCGGAGCTGTCCACCCGGCCCTCGAACCGTCCGCCGGAACCCACGAAGCGGATCAACGCATTGGCAACCGGGCTTCCCGAGCTGTCGACTGCCTGGGCAGTGAAGCGAAGCGTATCGCCGGCGGTCATCGTCCTGGTCTCGGGCGTGATCGTCACATGCGCGATGGGAGACGCAGCCGATGGGGTGGGAGGGGTCTGTGGCTGCTGCTGCAGGGCAAGAGCAAGGCTCAGAGCGATCATGTTTCGGTCTGGATCGGGGTGGAATGCATCTGGGAGCGCGCGAAAGCTTCCCTACCGGGTCCCAGTTGTCAACGCGGAAGGTTCAGAAGCCGAAGACCCGAATCCCGCTCGGCCCTCCTGGGCGGCAAGCCCAGGTGCGTTACAGTCCGACGGGATCGAACTGCACCTGACGGGCGTCGAGTACTTCCGGCAGACTCCGGAGTGCGCCGAGTGCCTCGGGTTTGAGCGCCGAGTCCACACTGATTGCGGCGAGCGCCTCCCCGCCAGCGGAGAGTCGCGCCTGATGATACTCGGCGATGTTGATTCCGGCGTCACCCAGAAGCGAGCCGACTCGACCGATGACACCGGGCACGTCCCGGTTACGCAGCAACACGAGCATACCGCGCGGAACGACATCCAGCCGGAAGTCTCCGATGCGAACAACTCGAGGATGTCCCTCGGCCAGGAGCGCACCAGCAACCCTGGAGGACCGTCCACTACCAGTCGCCCTCACTTCGATGAATTCGGCATAGTCCCGGTTCGTGTCGATCCGGGTGCGATCGACTTCGATCCCGCGGGTCTTGGCAAGATGCAGCGCATTCACCACGTTCACGCCCGCCGGTCCCACCACATCCGCGAGGAGGCCCGCGACGGCCCCGGCGGCGAGAGGACGGAGAAAATCTTCATCGCCGCCAAAACGGATTTCGACCGAGGTGATCGCTCCATCCGTCAGGGCCGCCGCCAGGCGTCCCAGTCGCTGAGCCATGGAAAGGAGTGGCCGCAGTCGGTGGACCCGATCGCCCACCACGAAGGGAGCGTTGACCGCACCCGAGAGATCGCCATGCACCAGCGCCGCACGAATGGCCTGAGCGATCTCCAGCGCGACGTTGAGCTGGGCCTCTTCAGTGGATGCGCCGAGGTGAGGGGTGAGCACGACGTTCGGCAGCTTGCGGAGCGGATGGTCGGCGGGAAGTGGCTCCTTCTCGAACACGTCCAGCGCCGCCCCGGCGAGCCGTTTCTCCTGCAGCCTGCGGAGCAAGGCCGCCTCATCAAGCACGCCGCCTCGCGCGGCGTTGATGATGACGGCTTCGGATTTCATCAGCGCGAGCTGAGCCTCGCCGAGGAGGCCCTTGGTGCTCTCGGTCAACGGCACATGCAGCGACAGGACGTCGGCACTCCTCAGGACCTCTTCCAAAGACTCCAGCCGGATGCCGAGACTGCGGGCGGCGTCCTGGCTCAGGAAGGGGTCGTAGCCGACGACAGTCATCCCGAAGGCCTGGGCTCGGCGCGCGACTTCTCCCCCTACCCTTCCAGCGCCGACCAGCCCCAGCGTCTTGCCATACAGCTCGGTGCCGCTGAAGCTCGATCGATCCCACTGGCCATCTTTCATGGAGCGATCGGCGGCCGGCACTTGTCGGACCACGGCAAGCAGCAACGCGAATGCGAGTTCCGCGGCCGAGATGGTGTTCCCGGCCGGCGCGTTCATGACGGCGATGCCCTTCTCGGTGGCGGCATCGACGTCAATCGTGTCGACCCCGACTCCTGCCCGGCCGATCACCTTGAGACTGGTCGTGCGTCCCAGCGCTACCCGCGTGATGCGGGTCGCGCTACGGACAATCACCGCGTCGGCCTCGGAGAGCGCTTCTGCCAGCGCATCCTCCTTCAGACCCGGACGTTCAATCAGAGTAAAGCGGGGATCGTCGGCGATAGGGGTGAGACCTTCCCGAGCGATCTTGTCCGCCACCAGGATGCGATAGCGGCTCACGGGCGCAGCACGTCCTCGAGCACCTGAAGCAGCTCGTTCAATTCGTCCACAGTGTGATCACCCATGTGCCCGATGCGAATCGTCGAGTCCTTGAGCGCGCCGTACCCCGGCGAGATGGTATAGCCACGACGCTTCATCTCCTTGTCCACTGCGCTCCCGCTCACACCACTCGGCAGCTTGATACAGGTCACCGTGGGCGACCGAAATTCCCGGGGAGCCAGGACCTCGAGCGCTATCCTTTTGCCATTCATCGATTCGGCCCAGTGCCAGGTCCGGTGCGCCATGGCCTGGTGACGGGCCCAGCGGGTTTCGATGCTTTCCGCGTCGATCCGTTCAACCTGAGCGGCGAGAGCGTACATGAGGGAGAGCGCCGGTGTGTT
>DATIOP010000211.1:0-7117 GCA_035472975.1 Gemmatimonadales bacterium | reverse complement strand
TCGTCCATGCGCCGATCGGCCTGGGTATCGCGCTCACAATTCCCAATCCCAACCTCGCCATCAGGCCCTGGATCGCTCCGCGGGTTGATGTCACCCGTGTCAGTGGAAATGTCGACGAGACCAACACCAACTTCGGACTCTCGGGCGGTATCGATCTGAATTTGATTTTCGGACTCGGCCTGACGTTCTCCTACGACCAGGTCTGGGGCGACAACGGCGTGAAGCCCTCGGTGTTCGGTGTGGGAGCCAACTGGACGTTCGGACTCTGAGCGCGTGAATTCCCGCCTGTTTCCTTCCGCCCGGGCGATTCTTGCCGCAGGACTGATCCTCCTGTCGGGCTGCGCCAACACGTTCGATGCGACACGGCTTGGGGTACCGGTGACCATGGCGTCAGGTGCCGACGCCCCGGCACAGGGCACCTCGTTCAAGGTGACCTCGCACGCCGTCTTCGGTTTCTGGGGTGTGGTCAAGTTCTCCGAACCGTCGCTCAAGAAGTCCCTGAGCGCCCAGCTGGTCGGCGGATCCAGCGTAGCCGACCTCAAAATCAAGGTCCGCAGCAGGTTTTTCGATGTGCTCATCACCGGGCTTACGCTGGGGATCCTCGTGCCGCGCTCGGTGACGTTTGAAGGCGTGGTAGTCCAGCCGAAATAACCAGCTCCTCAACCATTCGCGCGCAGCGCTCCGCCGCTCCGCGTCCCTGATCGACCACCGCCCTTGCGGCCCGTCCCGCCGCAGCCCGGGCCGCTTCATCCGAATGCCAGGCAGTCCACGCGCGGACGAGGTCTGCGGCTCCGGTCGCGCCTCGCCGGATGGAGAGCCCGCCTCCCTGAGCCAATAGCCGGCTCGCGTCCAGGCTCTCGTGCCAGCGCGGGCCCACGGTTACCGGAATCGCCCAGGCCGAAGGCTCCAGCACCGAATGGACGCCCGCGGTGCCAAATGCCCCGCCCACATGAGCCACTTTCCCTGCTCCATATAACTTCGCGAGCCTTCCGGAGCGATCCTCAACCATTAGGGGTGCGGGTTTGGCGTCGCCCACAAGCACCGGTGCCGGCAGGCCGAGTCGAGCCGCGGTGCGCTCGATCCGGTGGAGCTGACGGGATGATGGTTCGTGAGGCACCAGAATGAGCCGGGCGCCGGGGTGCTGGCGTCGCAGTGTCCTGAATGCGCCGAGCAGCACCTGATCGTCGGGGTGCCAGGTCGATCCTCCCACGATGGTCCATGCGTCCGCACCCAGGGCTGGCAGTGGGTCCTCCCGTGACACCTCGGCGACCTTGGCTGCGACGCTGTCGTAGCGCGGATCGCCCAGGGTCTGGATTCGATCCGGTTCCACGCCAAGTTGTACGAGACGGTCGGCATCGTCGTCCGATGCTGTTCCGACGGCATCCAGGACAGAGTACCCCGGATGGAGCAATGCGCGGATCGGCCAACGGAGCCTTCCGCTGTGCGGCCGCACTGTCCCTGTGATCAATCCGAGCTTGATGCCGCGCTGATGCGCTCTGGTGGCGAGCTCGGGCCAGAGGTCGAGCTTGGTGAAGATCAGGACGGTGGGGGAGAGAAGGTCGAGGAACTCTATGACGTCGTGCGCCCGGTCGTAGGGGAGGTATCCGGTCACGTCGGCAGGGAGCTTCGTCAGCAGCGATTCGGCCGAGGGACTGAAGCAGCTGAAACCGATCTGCCAATCGGGCTGCAGGCGGCGGAGCTCTCCCATCACCGCCTCCGCCTGGCGCGCTTCTCCCACCGACGGCGCGTGAAACCAGACCAGCGGCTTCGACAAGTCGCGGCTCGCGGCGGCCCATTGGCGGAATACTTCCAGACTCGCTGCGCGCCCCTCGTGCCCGAGCACGATCTTCCGGTTCCAGGCGCCCGCCACTGGGGCGAGTGCGGTGCCGAGCGTGATCGCGGCGCGATAGAACGGGTTGGTTTCGGTCAAGGAACCGGGGCGGTAAGAGCGCCGCTTTGAAGTGAGCCATCCTGTCGACTTGCGAGAGCGCCCTGCCTACTGCTAAACTAAGTCCGTTCGCCCTATGTTCCACCCTGTGAGAGGAGGTGATCCATTGTCTAGTGAGAGTTGCATCCGTAGCTCGAGCAGGGCAAGCGATCGCCTGAGCGAGTAGCGGCGTCGAAGTGACGCCGGAGGCCCGAGGCCGATCGTCTCGAGCTCGATGACAACCGACCGCGCCATTCCGTGAAGGTCACGGGGTGGCGCGGTTTGCGTTAGGCCAGTGACGAGTCCTTTCCCTCATTACTTTCTTCCCATGCCCTCCTACTGGTCCACCACCCGGGCCCCCCGCTACAGCCTCACCTTCGCCTTCCCGTTGCTGATTCTCTACGAGATCATGGCCCGGGGCCTCTCCGGCCCGGATGGCTCGGGGATTCGCAACGGAGCCGATGTACTGCTCAAGAGCCTCTTCGTCCTGCTGGGCGGAGGACATGGGTTGACGATCTTCGGCGTGCTCCTGCTCGGCACCGGCGTGGTGCTGGTATGGCGAGACCGGAGGAAGAACGGGCCCATCGAGGGCCGCTATTTCGTCGGGATGCTGGTGGAGTCCGTGCTCTACGCCATCCTGTTCGGAGTCGTGACGAGCCTGCTCACGACGCTGGTGCTGCAGGGGCCAAAGCTCCTGGCGCTTGGTCCAATAGAAGGGCAGGGGCTACCCACCCAAGTCATGGTTTCCCTGGGTGCGGGAATCTACGAGGAACTGCTGTTCCGGGTCCTGATTGTCGGGGCGCTGTCGCGGTTTGCGATCGGGGCCTTCCAGATGAAGCCCTTTCCAGCGGGAGTCTTCGCGACGCTTTTGGGAGCGGTCATCTTCGCGGCATTTCACTATATCGGCCCGCTGGGCGACAGCTTCGAGCTGACCTCCTTCACCTTCCGCACCATCGCCGGCGTGTTGCTGAGCGCCCTGTATCTCGTCCGGGGCTTCGGCGTCACCGCCTGGACCCACGCGTTGTACGATGTGTTGCTGACGGTGGCGCGATAGCGGTCGATGGTCAATGGTCGATGGTCGATGGTTGTTTGTCGCAGGTCACCAAGACCACCGACTATCGACTATCGACCATTGACCGTTGACCATCGACTACTGACTATCACCCTTCACACCCGTCCTCACCTTCCACAACGAATCCAGAATATGCCGGTAGGTCTCGAGCGGTGCGGCTCCCTTGAGTAGTCCGGCTCCCTCGATGTAGACCGTCGGCGTGCTGGAGACGCCGGAGCGGGCGGCGGAATTGGCTTCGCTCTGGATGAGAGCCCGGGTTTCCTGTTTCTGGAGACAGGACACAATCGAGTCTCGCGGCGCGCCGGCCGAGTCGGCGAGCGTGAGCAGAAACGGCGCCGGATCCTTGAGTGGGGCCCACTTGGACTGGTACTGGAAGAGCAGGTCGTGGATCGGCCAGAATTGATCGGCCTTCGCGGCGCACATCGCGAACTCGGCGGCCGCTCCCGCGTTGGGATGGAGATCGGTGAGCGGGAAGTTCACGAAGATCCAACGCACTTTCCCGGTCGCGATGAATTCCTCCTCCAACTGCGGCAGCACTTCCATGGCCTGCTTCCGGCACCAGGGACACTGGAAGTCTGACATTTCGTAGACCGTGACCGGCGCTGTCGGCGACCCCTTGGTTCGCGCGGCAACCAGGCCCGGATCCTTGAGCTGCGCCGCCGCGCTCGTGAAGCCGCCGATCGTCAGCAAGAGCGCCAGCATCAGAATTCGCATCTCAGTACCTCGGCTGCCGCTTTCCCGTCCTGCGATCGAGCACGATCTTTCCGCTGCGGATCGGGACATTCCAATACCATTCTGCGTTGGGATCGTCGGCCACCCAGGAGCGAGCGTACACCCACCAGTCCCCATTCGGCAACCGAATCGTCACCGAACCATCGGCGCCCGTCGTGTCCGGAATCGGCTGTCGTGCAACTACATTGTTGAGCCGGTCGACGATACTATCGTAGCCCTTATAGGTGCTATCTTGCCAACGGCTCATCAGGTCGCGCAGGCTGTCGATCGGCTCAGCCAGCGTGTCGCGAGCCTTCTTGAGCTGGAGCTGTGCCGCGTCGCGCCGCTTGGCGAGATCGGCGAGCGAGTCGGACAGCGTGTTGAAGCGCCGGTAAAGAAACGCGTAGTCCGGTGCCGAGCGCGGCATGGAATCGAGCCGGACCTTGAGCCGGGTCAGGGAATCCTGGGTGCGGGTCACCGCCAGCGATGCGGTTACGTAGGCGTGGAACGGCTTCTGGAAAGCATGGAACAGCGTATCCAGTCGTTGCTTGACCCGTGTTGGCGGGGTGGCCTTGGCTTCGAGTAGCGCGATGATGCTGTCGCGGTCATAGGAAAGTACGATCAGTGGTAGGTTCGCCACCGGCGCGTCAACGGAATCGGGGCCGGGAATGGCGACGTCTACCTGGACTTCCCGGCCGCCGCAGGCGGCCAGAACCAGAGCGAGCGTGATCAAACAGCGGGGCACAGGCAACCGGGTGAGGGGGACCGAAGGGATATTCGGGCCGGGGAAAGCTAGGCGAGTCCTTGGGTTGCTTCAACTCATCCCGGCGCTGCTCGTGGCACAGCAGAGCGGCGGAATCGACTCGCTCTTTCCCGCGCGCCCCACCGGGTACCTCACCGACGTAGCGGGAGTCGTGGATCAACCGTCGGCCTCCCGGATCGACGACCTCGCCGCCCGACTCCGCACCGCTACGGGCGCCGAGCTCGCCGTGGTTACCCTCCCCACTCAAGGACGCTACGAAACCTCCGACCTTGCCCTGGCCATCGGCCGGGCATGGGGCGTCGGAGCCAAGGCCGAGATTGGCGACCAGCGCCGAAACGCGGGTCTGGTACTCCTGGTCGTGCCGAAACGCGAAGGGCAGAAGGGTGGACTCTATCTCGCCACCGGACGTGGAGTCGAGGGCATCGTCACCGACGCCACGGCCGGCCGGATTCTGGATCTCATGATCCCGCAGCTTCAGCAGGGTGAGTACGGCCCCGCGCTCGTAACCGGCACGGAGGCGATCGCAAGCACCGTCGCCAAGGGCTTCGGTGTCACCGACTCCGCCCTCACCGCGGCGGATCCATTCAAGAACTCCGGGGGCGGTGAGGGCGGCATTCCCGGCTGGGTAGTTCCGGTTCTGTTCATACTCGTGTTCTTTGTTCTGCCCATGTTGGCGCGCGCGGGTCGTGGCCGCGGTGGGCGAGGTGGCAGAGGCGGCCCCCCGATCTATTGGGGACCGGGCTGGGGTGGCGGTGGCTGGGGCGGTGGCTTTGGCGGTGGAGGTTTTGGTGGTGGTGGGGGAGGGTTCGGCGGCTTTGGTGGTGGCGGCGGGTTCAGCGGTGGCGGTGCGGGAAGGAGCTTCTGATGAGCAACGATGTCGAGCAACTGCTGCAGTCATTTCTCACCCGGGCCGATCAGGCAGGGTTGGGCAACTACGTTGCCGTACTCTATGGTTCCCACGCCCGGGGGCATGCGTTGCCGCGCCGCTCGGACGTGAACCTGCTCCTGATTCTGGACCAGGTAGACGCTGCGAGGCTGCGAGCCTTGGGCCCCGCGTTCAGCGAGTGGGAGGCGGCCGGGCAACCGCCGCCGATCATTCTATCGAAGGTGGACTGGGAGCGGTCGGTTGACGCGTTCCCCCTCGAGATCGCCGACATGGCGCTGGCGTATCGGGTCCTCAGGGGAGACAATCCGCTCGCCAGCATCGTCGTGGATCGGGCCGACCTGCGACGCGCGCTGGAGCGGGAGCTGCGTGGCAAGATGCTCCGGCTGAGACAAGCCTACGCCACATTCACCGGTAAAGGGGACCGCCTCGCGGAGCTGGCCCAGGGTAGCGCGGGAGTCATCCAGTTTCTCTTCCGGATGCTGGTCAGTGTCGCCGGGGAAGCTCCTCCGGGAGACGCCCAGCAGGCGGCGGCCACCGCGGGCCGGCTTGCCGGCTTCGATCCCGCCGCCACCCAGACAGTCTTTGCCCATCGGGGCGATCCCAATTGGCGTTGTAGCGACGAGGATTTCGTAGGGTATCTTCACGCGGTGGAAGCGGCCGCGCGCTTTGTGGACCAACTTCAGACTGGAGAGCGGAGATGATGCGGTACCTTCGGCTGTCTCTGTTGGTGCTCGCGGTGACGGCCACCGGCTGCGGCTATAACAGGATCCAGGCAATGGATGAGCAGGTCAATTCCGCCAAGGGACAGATTGCGGCCCAGCTGCAACGGCGGGCCGACCTGATACCGAATCTGGTGGAGACGGTGAAGGGCTACGCCAAGCACGAAGAGACGATCTTCACCGAAGTCGCCAACGCGCGGGCCAAGCTCGCGGGCAGCGTGCAGTCAGGGAACGTCGAGGAGATGGCGCAGGCCAACCAGGCCATGAACGGCTCGCTGGGACGCCTCCTCGCGATCGCCGAGAACTATCCTCAGCTCAAGGCTGACCAGAACTTCCGCCAGTTTGCCGACGAGCTGGCCGGCACCGAGAACCGGATCTCCGTGGCTCGGCAGGACTACAATACCGCGGCGCAGCAGTACAACACCTTCATTCGCACCTTCCCGTATAACATCACCGCCAAGGTCTTCGGCTCTGGTGGTCCCAAGCCCTATTTCGAGGCGAAGGAGGGGGCGGAGGAGGCGCCGTCTG
Organism: Gemmatimonadales bacterium; assembly: GCA_035472975.1. Taxonomy (GTDB): domain Bacteria; phylum Gemmatimonadota; class Gemmatimonadetes; order Gemmatimonadales; family GWC2-71-9; genus DATBGE01. The sequence continues at coordinate 511 of DATIOP010000211.1, read as the reverse complement.
TGAAGTTCAATTAGACGGGAGCTGTTAGCTATTAGCTGTTAGCTATTCGTGGTCAGAAACTGAGAACCCTCCGGGGACACACCGGAGGGTTTGCTTTTCTGGAAGCTGCTAACAGCTAATCGCTAACAGCTGGCAGCTAGTCCACCACCACCTGCGGCAGCACATACCGCAGCGGATCGACCGGCTGCCCACGCACATGGACCTCGTAGTGCAGGTGCGGGCCGGTGGCGAGGCCGGTATTCCCCACCTGGGCGATCAGGTCGCCGCGTTTCACCCTCTGGCCCTGGTGCACCAGAATCTTCGAGCAGTGAGCAAACTTGGTGGTGATCCCGAAACCGTGGTCGATTTCGACGGTGTTGCCGTAACCGGTCTCCCAACCCGTCGACACCACCACTCCGGAAGCCGGCGACTGGATCGATGAGCCCATCGGGGCGCTCACGTCGATGCCCTCGTGGGGGCGCGCGACGTGGAGGATCGGATGCTCCCGCATCGAGCCGAACGCGCTGGAGAG
>DATIOP010000210.1:0-10244 GCA_035472975.1 Gemmatimonadales bacterium | reverse complement strand
ACGTGGTCGAGGTAGTCGGCAGCGGGGCCATTACGGACGTGGATCCATCCGCACTCGAGTTTTCCTCGATGGATGTGGCCAAGGTCAACGATCCGGTCTGCATGCTGGGGATCAAACTCCACATCCTGATCCAGGGAAGCTGCTTCAACCTGCATACCCGCGAGGCGTCGGCGGGGACGGTGGGGGCGGCCAAGGGGTAGTCGATGGTCTATGGTCGGTGGTCGATAGTCCTTCAGGGGGGCCCGCCGCGGCTCCCCTGACTCTTCCGGTAAGCTTTCCCTGCCTGTAACCTCTCCGTAGGCCCCCACGGCTTACCGACCGGTCCGACCCTCGACTATCGACCACCGACTATTGACTGTTGTCCATGAAGATCATTGATCGGTCCGTCTACGTCGGGCCAAGCCTCTACGCCCATTTCCCGGTCATACGTCTCGATGTAGACCTGGGAGAGCTGGAGGAGTGGCCCACCGGGAGACTGGGTCCCCAGTTCATCGACGGCCTGCTCGCCTCGCTGCCTGGTCTGGCGGAGCATGGCTGTTCCTATGGCGAGCCCGGCGGCTTCATCCGCCGGATGCGGGAAGAAGGCGGCACGTGGTTGGGACACGTAATGGAACACGTCGCCATCGAGCTGCAACAGGCCGCCGGCGAGAAAGTCACTTTCGGTAAGACCCGCTCGGCCGACGTGCGCGGCCAGTATCACGTGGTCTTTCAGTACGAGCAGTCCGACGTAGGTCTGGAGGCGGGCAACCTCGCCCTCACCCTGCTGCACAGCCTGCTCCCGCATCAGCTCCAGCCGGCCGGCAGCGTCCCACCGGAATTTCACTTCCAGACCGAGCTGGAATCCTTTATCAAGTTCGCCCAGCGACGGGATCTGGGCCCCAGCACTGCCTCGCTGGTCCACGCCGCCGAGGAACGCGGTATTCCCTGGATTCGGCTCAATTCGCAGAGCCTGATCCAGTTCGGACACGGCAAGTATCAGCAGAGAATTCAGGCAACGATCACCAGTCGCACTTCGCACATCGCCGTTGAGCTGGCCTCCGACAAGGAGGAGACCAACAAGATCCTCGCTGGACTGGGACTGCCGGTACCCAAGCAGGCGCTCATCACCCGCGAAGAAGATGCTGTCCGTTCGGCCACTGAGATTGGTTACCCCGTCGTGGTGAAGCCCTACAACGCCAACCACGGGCGCGGGGTCGCGATCCACCTGACCGACGCCGCGCAGGTTCGCGCCGCGTTTCCGGTGGCACAGCAGCACAGCCGCAGCGTGATCGTCGAGAGCTTCATCAGGGGAGACGATCACCGGATGCTGGTGGTGAACGGGCAGCTGATCGCTGTTGCCAAACGGGTACCGGGTCATGTCGTGGGGGACGGCGAGCACACGATCGAAGACCTGGTCAAGATCGTCAACAGCGACCCGCGCCGCGGCGTGGGCCACGAGAAGGTGCTCACCCGCCTCGAGTTCGACCACCAGGCTGAGCGGCTTCTCGCCAAGAAGGGTTACGACCGGAACACCGTCCCTCCAAAGGGCGAGATGGTGTATCTCCGTTCGACCGGCAATCTGTCCACCGGCGGGACTTCGATCGACGTTACCGACATAGTGCATCCGGACAATGTCGAGATGGCGATGCGGACCATCAGGGCCATCGGGCTGGACGTGGGGGGCGTCGACTTCCTCACGCCGGACATCACCGTCTCCTACAAGGAAAACGGTGGCGCCGTTTGCGAGGTGAATGCGGCACCCGGCTTCCGGATGCATACCGCGCCGAGCGAAGGGACGCCTCGTGATGTCTCGGGTCCGGTGCTCGACATGCTGTTCCCGCCGACGACGCCCTCGCGTATTCCGATAGCCGCCATCACCGGCACCAACGGGAAGACCACAACAGCACGGATGCTGGCCCACATCCACAAGCTGGCTGGGCGCATTGTCGGCATGACCACGACCGACGGCGTCTACATCGACGGCCAGTGCACCATGAAGGGAGACATGACCGGTCCGGTGTCCACCCGGATGGTGCTGAAGGATCCCACCGTGGACGTGGCGGTGCTGGAAATTGCGCGTGGCGGGCTGGTGCGAGCCGGAATGGGGACCCGCTTCATCGATGTGGCGGCGGTGCTCAACGTCCAGTCGGACCACCTCGGCCTGCGGGGCATCGATACGCTGGAGCAGCTCGCCGCCGTGAAGCGGATTCCGGTCGAGGTCGCGAAGGACACCGCAGTGCTCAACGCCGACGATCCTCACGTGCTCCGGATGGCGGACTATACCGAGGCTAAGCACGTCTGCTACGTCACCATGAACCCCGATCACAGCCTGGTGCGGGAGCACATACGGGCCGGCGGGCGCGCCGTCTCTCTGGAGCGCGGAATCAATGGCCAGATGATCACGATTTATGATCACGGCGCGCACATTCCACTCCTCTGGACTCACCTCATCCCGGCAACGCTGGAGGGTCGCGCGACCCACAACGTCCAGAATGCCATGTTCGCCGCGGCTCTCGCCTTCAGCATGGGTGTCAAGCTGGAAGACATCCGGCACGGTCTGCGCACCTTCGACACCACGTTCTTCCAGGCCCCGGGCCGGATGAACGTCTTCGATGAGCTGCCGTTCAAGGTGATCGTGGACTATGGGCACAACGCCGCGGCGATCGAGGTGATGTGCCAGCTGGTGGAACGGCTGGAACCCAAGGGCCGGAAGCTCGTGGTGCTGGCGGGCCCCGGGGATCGCCGGGACGAGGACATCAAGCAGATCGCGAAGGTGGCCGCCGGCCGGTTCGACCGGTACATCGTGCGGCGGGATGACCAGCTCCGAGGACGGGCGCCGGAGGAAGTTCCCTACATGTTGCGTGAGACCCTCATCGCGAGCGGGGTCTCACCCGACCGGATCGAGGTGATTCCGCAGGAGCCCACAGCCGTAGCAACGGCACTCGCAATGGGTCAGCCCGATGACCTGTTGCTCATCTTCGCCGATCAGCCAGTTCGCACCTGGAAACAGGTCATCCAATTCCGGCCCGATGCTCAGGCCCCCGTGGAAAGGACTCCCCGGCCGGTGTTCGTCGAAGTGCCCCAGGTTCCCGCCTTGTCGCTCGGAGAGAGCGATGCCCTGGTGCGGGATGAACGGGGCGTAAGGCTGGCCCGCGAGACCGAAGACTAAGGTGGTCAGGCCATGACGTCGCCCAGTCCCGCTGCCACGACTGGCCCGATCATTCAGAAGGACTCACGCCGGCTTCCCGGCGTGAGCCTGCTCTGGGACCGGCCCGGGGCCATCCTCGATGTGGCCTTCTCCGATGACGTGGCGGAGCAGGCGGTGGTGCTCTGGGAAGCGGCGGCACGCACCATGCTGGACGCCGTTGGCTGGAAGGACGAGGGAACCCGGGCCCGGCTCTTCCCCGGCGGCGCCAATCTGGTCCTCAGCGCCCCGATCGACAGCCTCTACCCTGCTACTGAAGTGAACGAATGGGCCCTTGCGAGGGCCAATGCCGAGCTTGGCGGGCCGCCGGCACCGGTATTTGAGCTGGAGGCACATCGCCTCCGGCAGGCGATAGCAACCGAACGGAAGCCACGCCTGCTGGCCATGCGCCAGGCGGCGCGCCGCCACGGCGTTTCATTCATCTGGGATGACTATGTCACCTCGGTAGGATCCGGAACCGGGGCCCTGGTCTGGAATACCGAAGAACTTCCGGAGCCGGAAACCGTGGATTGGGCACAGGTGCACGATGTCCCCACGGCGCTCGTCACCGGCTCAAACGGGAAGACGACAACGGTTCGGCTGCTGACGGCCGTGGCCACCGCTGCCGGTCGAGTGGCCGGTATGTGCTGCACCGACTCCGTGAGCATTGGGGGCGAGGTGCTGGCGGAAGGAGACTACGCCGGCCCGATGGGCGCCAGGATGGTATTGCGGGACCCCCGGGTGGAGCTGGCGGTTCTGGAAACCGCGCGCGGCGGGATTCTGCGCCGCGGTGTCACCGTGAGTCGGGCCGACGCGGCGATCGTCACCAACATCGCCCAGGATCATTTCGGCGAGTTCGGCGTCTCCGATCTGCGTGCTCTGGCTGAGACGAAGCTGGTTGTCGCACGCCCGGTCACCGCGACGGGTCGAGTGGTGCTTAACGCGGACGACTCCGAGCTGGTCGCCACGGGCGGCAAGCTCAAGAAGCCGGTCTGCTGGATCAGCCTGGACCCCAGGAATCCAGTACTGCGGCAGAATCTGGCTCAGGGTGGCGAGGGAGTCTGGCTGGATGGCAAAGCCATCGTCGCCCTGCATCGAGGTGAGGAGCAGGTCATCACGACCCTGGACCAGATTCCGATCACCTTCGGTGGAGCGGCACGATACAACATCTATAACGCCCTGGGCGCGACTGCCCTCGCGCTCGCGCTGCACCTCGATCCTGAGGCGGTGGCTCGCGGACTCCGGAGCTTTCAGGGCACTCCGGGAGAAAATCCCGGGCGCCTGAACCTGTTTGAGTTTGGTAGGATGCGGGTCATCGCAGACTTTGCCCACAACCCGCACGGGATGGACGCACTGGTGGAGTTGGCTCGGGCGCTTCCGGCCGAGCGGCGTCTGATCATCCTGGGACAGGCCGGGGACCGGGACGATCAAGCCATCCGGGATTTTGCCCGGAGCGCCTGGGGTGCCCGTCCCGACCGGATCGTGTTGAAGGAGATGGAGAAGTACCGGCGGGGTCGTGCACCAGGAGAAGCCTCAGGGATTCTGTGCGAAGAGTTCCTTCGCCTCGGCGCTGCCCCCGAGAGCATTACCCGCTCGGACTCCGAATTCGAGGCGGTGCGGGCGGCGCTGGCCTGGGCCCGGCCAGGAGACCTGTTGATCCTCCCGCTTCACGCCGACCGAGACCGGTGCCTCGGGTACCTCGATCGGTTGCGGAGCCATGGGTGGACTCCGGGCGACGCGGTGCCGGAGCAATAGCCATGATGCAACCTTTACAAACATCTGTTACCAAAAAGGCATGACCAACCCTACCGCCACTACTTGCCCGAAGTGCCACGGCGTCATCGAGCCGGGAGAGCGTTTCTGCCGCAATTGCGGCACCTCGCTTTCGGGAGAGCAGCGTGCCCGTACCACGGAGCTCGACCTGTTACAGCAGGCGACACTCGGGGACTACGAGATCATCCGGGTTCTCGGCCAGGGGGGAATGGCCACTGTCTATCTCGCGCAGGACCTGACGCTGGACCGCAAGGTGGCGATCAAGGTCATCTCGCCGGACGTGGCGCGCGGGGCCGAGATGATCGCGCGGTTCCGGCGCGAGGCGAAGACCGCCGCGTCGCTGACCCATCCTCATATCATCCCGATCTATGCGGTGAAGGAGACGCAGGATCTCATCTTCTTCGTGATGAAGTACGTGCGGGGGCGCTCGCTCGACGCCATTCTGCGTGAAGTGGGGGCGCTCCCTTTCCCCATGGTGCGCACCATCCTCACCGACGTCGGCTCCGCCCTGGATTTTGCCCACCGGCAAGGAGTCGTCCATCGGGACGTGAAGCCGGGCAACATCCTGGTCGAGGAGGAAGGCTTCGCGGTGATCACGGACTTCGGAATCGCCAAGGCGGCGGAGAGCGAGTCGCTCACGAGGTCGGGGACCACCGTAGGCACTCCGAGCTACCTGAGCCCTGAAGCGTGCGCCGGCGATCGAGTCGGCCCGGCGACGGATCAGTACTCGCTCGGCATCGTGGGTTACGAGATGATCACGGGCCAGCTCCCCTTCACCGCGGAGTCGAGCCTGGGGATGATGTACGCTCAGGTCCATACTCCGCCTCGGCCCAGCACCGACCTGCGCAGCGATTGCCCGCGCGATCTGCACGACACGATCATGCGCATGCTCGAGAAATCCGCGGAGGACCGCTTCGCGAACCTCAAGGATGCAATACTCGAGCTCTCGTTGGGCCAGCTTCCGGCCGACGAGCACGTCCGAAGCCACATCGGGTTACTGGCCGTGCCTCGTGCCGGTCGGGCCGCAGCCGAAATCCGCCGGACTCCGAGCAGTCCGCTGTTCGTCGGGGCAGTCAAGCCGACTGCGCCGATCTCCTCGATCCGGCGGCGAAAGCGGGCGCATCGTCTCCGAATCCTGGCGGGGGCTGTCGGCGTCTTGGCAGTTGCGGCGGCGGTATGGGGAATTCGAATCGCGATCCGGAAGCCGGTGCCGGTGGTGGACAGCGTAACCATTGCACCGGATCCAGCCGATACGCTCTATCTTGCGGCACGTGGCGCCGCGAGCTACGCCCGCCAGCGATCCATCGCGGCCGGCGTGAGCGCCGCAGCCCTGCACCCGGGGGATTCCCTGCAAGCGAAAGCCGAGTCGCTGGCCACCACCGGACAACGCGCCGGAGCCGCCGTCCTGCTGACCTCGGCGGCCTCACTCTGGCAGGCGGCCGAACAGCGCGCGACGCAGACCGCGACGAAGGCTACGGTGAATCCGACCGTTGCAACTCAACACGCGGCCGCCGTGGTGCCGAAAGACGATACGCCGGCCACCGGTGCGGCCCCCACCCCGGCGGAGCCGGAGCCTTCCGATTCCATGAAGATCGTTTCCTATTATCGGGAGCTGGAGGGAGCCATTCGAACCCGTCAGGTGAGCGAAGTGAAACGCCTGCTCCCCAATCTCACCGACAGTGAGGAGAAATACTGGCGTAATCTGTTCAATGATAAGAATCTGACAGCGATCGACGCGGTCTACACGTTCGAATCGCTGGCCCGGGAGGGAGACCAGGCAACGGCGCGTATCCGGCTTGAGCTCACTCTCACAAAGAAGGACAAGTTCGAGCATCGGGAGCGGCGGGAGCGCGCCATACTCACAGCCGGAGCACAAGGATGGCGGCAAATCCGCTCGGAGAAATTGCAATAATCGCCCGAAAACGTTTTTCTTCTATGGCAGTAACGAAGGAGGTTGGGATGGGAATCGCAGCACGATTCACCTATGCCCTTGCTGCAGCGCTCGTTACGCAGTCCGCCTCCGCTCAGGCCCCCGATTCTCAGCCGGCTCCTGCTCCGTCTGCCCCACAGCCTGCCGCCGATCCCAACATCGCGGCCGCAGTGCAGCAGGTGAAGCAGGCAACCAAGATGATCGTCTACCCGGCGAACAAGCAGTCGGCGGATCAGCAGGCCATTGATGAGCGGGAGTGTTACGTCTGGAGCCAGCAGCAGACGGGGATTGATCCGATGGCTGCCGGGCCGAATGCCGACTCAGCGGCAGCGGCCTCGGCCGACAAGATGGACTCAGCCACGACTGGGGCCGCGGTTGGCGGTGCGGCTCGGGGTGCCGCAGGCGGCGCGATAATCGGCGGGATCACGGGTGACGCCGGGGAGGGTGCGGCTGTTTGCGCCGTCGCCGGTGCAGTGTCCGGCCGGCGGGCCAAGAAGAGGGCCGAGAAGCAGGCGGCGCAACAAGGCGCGGCCCAGGCTCAAGGCATCTCAGCCGAGCGCATGGCCACCTTCAAAAAGGGAATGGCCGCCTGCCTCAACGGCCGCGGTTACACCGTTCAATAGTCGTGATGACTTGAAAGAGGTGATGATTTGAACTGTTCTGCAGCCAGGACGGACTCCGGGGATAGGACGAGACTTGAGCAGTGACGCAGCATCGCGGGCAAAGCGTGAAGCGATGGAACGGAGCGGAGGCCCGCGGATGAAGGCCTGCCCTCGCTGCGGTGAAACGATTTCGCCCGGAACCCGCCAATGTGGGCGGTGTGGCTTCGATCTGGTTTGGGAGCAGGGCTTCCTCAGTACCGCCCGCCTCAGCCTGGACCAGATCGCGCCCCAGGTCGTGGCCCAGATTGACCTCCTGCGCCGCGCGACCATCGGCGAGTTCGAGATCGTCACCGAGCTGGGGCGGGGCGGGATGGCCACGGTCTACCTGGCCCACGACGTCCAGCTCGACCGCAAGGTCGCGATCAAGGTCATCTCCCACAGCATCGCGCAGCAGGCGGACGTCGCGGAGCGGTTCAAGCGCGAAGCGCGAACCGCGGGCGCCCTCAGTCATCCGCACATTATTCCGATTCACGCGGTCCGCCAGGAAGAAGACCTCCTCTACTTCGTGATGAAGCATGTACCGGGTCGTTCGCTCGACTCGGTGCTGGCGGAAATCGTCCCCCTGCCCTTCGCCATCGTCAGCGCGATTCTCTCCGAGGTAGGTGCAGCGCTCGACTTCGCCCACCGCAACGGCGTGATCCACCGGGACGTCAAACCCGGCAACATCATGCTTGACGACGAGGGTTTCAGCGTCATCACCGACTTCGGGATTGCGAAGGCCGCCGAGGGCGACGGCCTGACCCAGGCCGGCACGGTTGTGGGCACCCCTGCGTACGTGAGCCCGGAAACCTGCGAAGGGAAAACTGCGACCGCCGCCGCCGATCAGTACTCGCTCGGCGTCGTCGCCTACCAGATGTTGACCGGCGAGTTGCCGCTCCAGGCCGACTCGTCGATGGCGATGATGTACGCGCAGATTCACACTCCGCCGGAGCCGCTTTCCAAAAAGCGGCCCGACCTCCCGCGAGATGTGAACGCCGCCATCATGCGAATGCTGGCCAAGAATCCGGAGGATCGCTGGCCCAGCGTGAAGGACGCGGTGGGAGCCATCGCGGCAGTAGCTCCACCGGTGGACGATGACGTTCGGGCCCGCATCATTGCCCTGGCGCGGAATCGGCCGGACCGCGCCGCGATCGAATTCAGAACGCCACCCAGTCCGGCGCCGCCGCCGAGACGAACCCCGTCGCAGCCGCCGGAAGGCTTCGTTGAACGCCGAGTAAGCGGCGCCAATACGCCGCCCCAAATCCAGATCATCCACAAGGCCGCCGCCTGGCCGATCGTCGTCGGCGGAATTCTGGCACTCGTCGCCGGTGGGTTTTACTGGCAAACCCGGTCTCAGGCGACTGCTGCCCAGCAACAGGACAGCCTCGCGGCGACCACGACGACGATGGGAGACAGCTTGTGGCTCGAGGCCCGAGGCAAAGCCGATCTCGCCCGCCAGAACGCGCTCTCGGCAGGGGTGAAGCCGGCAGCCCTGACCTCGGGGGACTCGCTCCGGGCCATGGCCGAGTCTCTCGCCGGGACGGGACAGAAGGCGGAAGGCGCCGTGCTCCTCACTCAGGCGGTAACCGCGTGGCAATCGGTGGAAGCAACCGCGCGCCGCCCGGCACCAACCCCTCCGCGCTCAATCATCGACTCGCAGGCCGCGTCGACCACGGCGCTGGTGCCGCCGGAATCCCTGCCCAATCGGCCGGTCGTCACCGTGCCGCGCGTGGTAACCGACTCGCAGGGTGCCGCGGTGCTTCCCGATTCTCAGCAGGTGGGCGTCTTCTATGATCGGCTCGCCGGTTTCATCGCCGCCCGCCAGCTGGGCGAGATGCAACGGCTCCGGGCCAACATGACATCATCCGAGGAGCAACGCTGGCTCGACCTCTTCCAGGATGAAAAGGTCGAGGGCGTCCACGTGGTATTCACCGTCCTTGGCGTGAGCGCCCAGGCGGGGAGGATCTACGCCCGGGTGCGATACAATCTCGCGGTCACCAAGGGTGGCAAGGTAGAAACGAAGAAGAGCAATCTGCGCGTCGAGTTGACCCGCGGTCCGGACGCGCTGCGCGAAGTGAAGTGGGAGGAAGCTCATTAGGCAGGATTCAGGTGCAGGTGAAGGGATTCGAGAGCTATGCGATTTCTCCGTCTTGCTCCACTCATCCTCCTCACAGCGGCGCAGGAGCAGAACTGCGTAGCGACCCTGGGGCCGGCAGGACTCTGCGCCACGCTTACCCTTCAGCCTTCGCAGCAGCAGATGCAGGTGGGACAGAATCTGATCGTCCGAATCAACGGCAACCTCAGCTGTGGCCAACCCGTGGGTCAGGTAACCGCGCTACAGTGGCGCTCCACCTCCCCCAAGATTGCAACCGTCGATTCGACGGGGGTGGTCCACGCCGTGAATCCGGGTCAGGCTACCATCGAAGTGTCCGCTGTGCCGCCTTCGCAAAGCATCTCCGTGAAGGCCATGCAGGTCACCGTAGTTCCCTGATTCACTCGCTCCCTCCACCTCCCTCCCTCCGGTCCTGATGCCCGGCATACCGCCTTTCCATCTGGCTTTTCCTGTCAGCGATCTCGAGCAGGCACGCGCTTTCTACGGCGGGCTGCTGGGCTGTGCCGAAGGACGCAGCTCGGATCGCTGGGTGGATTTCGATTTTTATGGTCACCAGGTCGTGGCGCACCTTTCGCCCGCCGAAGTGGGCAGGAGTCAAACCAGTCCGGTCGACGGCCATGATGT
>DATIOP010000209.1:0-3635 GCA_035472975.1 Gemmatimonadales bacterium | reverse complement strand
GGGTTAGCCGCAGAAGAACGCAGATAAACGCAGATATTCTGGAGGTTGTTCACTTAGAAGTTCAAGAACTGACAGGCCAAACTACTGCGTTCATCTGCGTGTATCCGCGGCTTCTACCAACTTCACGAGAGCGGGATGTCGACATCGGCATCCCGCTACTCGTATGTGATCAGGCCTTCTTGGCGAGAGCCCCGGCGAGCTTGGCCGAGGCAAATCCGAACAGTGCCCCCGCAACCATCGAAAGCACGATCAGCAGCAGCGGGTTGGTGTGATAATCGATGTCGGTCAGCATGGCGATCGCCTTGGCCTGCGCCGTGAGCAGGAAGAAGGCGACGGTCGAGGCATAACCGTAGACGCTCGCCGGAATCGAGGACAGCGCCGGGAGGTGAGCGGCCAGGCACAGCACGAAGACGGTGATGGCCACAATCACGGCGATTCCAGCCTCGCTCCCGCCCAGAGGAGACGCGACCACAAGCCATAGGGCAACATAGGCCATGAGGCAGCCGAACGCGTTGCCGATGATCGTTGTCTTGAGCGCCTTCCCGTCACCACCGGAGTGGAAGAAGCAGGCCCAGGCGATGAACGCCGCCCAGACCGCGAGCCCGATGGCCCGCAGCACGAACGTGGCAACTCCGCCCAGCAGTGCGATACTCAAGGACAACGCAACCAGCTGTGACATGGCGATGCTCCTTCCAGGTGAGGCGGCCAGGGGGAGGGCTCCGGGCCAGCCAGGGTGAAGGGGTCCATCACGTCCGGTGAGCCCTTTTACCACCTAAAGTGGAGTCTGTCAAATAATTGCAAATTGAAATTGGAAATTTGCAATTGGACGTCCGCCCCATCCGCCTCGTTCGCCCCTACCGTCCTCCCGCCCTAACGCCGTCCCGCCCGGATTGACCTAACCCCCACTCCCCGGCTATTTTGGGCGGCTGCCGCCATGAATGATCTTTCGATGTCGCGGAGCCAAATGCTCCTCCTCAGCGGGTCGGCCAACCGCCCCCTCGCGGAGGAGGTTGCGGCACAGCTGGGACAGCCGCTCTGCCAGGTCACCATCAAGCGATTCGCTGACGGTGAGTTGTTCGTCAAGATCGATGAGAACGTCCGCGGTCGGGACGTTTACATCATTCAGCCGACCAACCCTCCGGCTGAGAACCTGCTCGAGCTGCTGCTCCTCATGGACGCGGCGCGACGGGCCAGCGCCGCCCGGATTACCGCGGTCGTACCCTACTTCGGGTATGCCCGGCAGGACCGGAAGGACCAGCCGCGGGTCGCGATCAGCGCCAAGCTGATGGCGAACATGGTGTCGGTTGCGGGGGCGGACCGGGTGCTGGCAATGGATTTCCACCAGCATCAAATGCAGGGGTTCTTCGACCTGCCGGTGGACCACCTGTATGCCGCGCCGGTGTTCGTGAACCACTACCGGCAAAAGTCGCTGCGGGACCTGGCGGTGGTGGCGTCGGACGTGGGGGGAGCCAAGATGGCGCGCGGCTTCGCCAAGCGGCTCAATGCGTCACTCGCGATCATCGACAAACGGCGCCCGTCGGCCAACGTGGCGGAAGTCGTGAATGTGGTGGGAGATGTCGAGGGAAAGGACTGCCTGATCCCCGACGACATGATCGATACCGGTGGCACGATGTCCGAGGCGATCCATGCCCTCAAGCGGTTGGGTGCCCAGGACATCTATTGCTGTGCGACACACGCACTGCTGTCGGGACCGGCGATAGAGCGGCTGAAAGACAGCCCGGTGACGGAAATCGCCGTTACCAACACGATCAACCTGCCGCCGGAGCGGCGGTTTTCGAAGCTCAAGATTCTTTCGATCGCCCCGCTCCTGGCCAAGGCGATCGGCTACACTCACAGCGACCAGTCGGTAAGCTCGCTCTTCGACTGACCAGTAACGAAGGATCGGACCATGGCACAGCAGGCGACACTACAGGCGGACACGCGGAAGGATGCCGGCAAGGGCGCGGCTCGCACCCATCGGAAGGGCGGCCGGGTTCCGGCGGTCATCTACGGCCACGACCGCGCCGCGGAGACGCTCACCATCGACAGCGCTGCGTTGAGCCGCCTCCTGTCCACCACCAGCGTCGCCACGACGATCCTGGATGTGACGATTGACGGCCGCGCGCCGGTCAAGGCGCTGATCCGCGAAATCCAGCGCCATCCGCTCCGGGCCACCGACATCCTGCATCTCGACCTCTACGAAGTGAAGGCGGACGAGAAGATCACGGTCGAAGTCCCGATCCATCTGGTCGGCACGGCCGACGGCGTGCGGAATCACGGCGGCGTCATGGACCAGGTGATGCACAAGATCGAGATCCGCGTCTTCCCGGCCGACATTCCGGAGCACGTCGAGGTGGATGTCACCAACGTCGCGATCGGCCACTCGATCTTCGTGCGCGACATTACGGTGCCCAAGGCCGACATCCTGAGCCTGGCCGATCTGCCGATCTGCTCGGTCGTAGCACCGCGCGCGGAGATCGTGGCCACGCCTGAGGCGGTCGCCGAAACCCCGGCCGAGCCCGAGCTGATCCGGAAGGCGAAGGCCGAGGACGAGGAAGGCGAAGAGACCGGCGCCAAGGGCGAAAAGAAGGAGAAGGAGTAAACCCTGCGGGTCATCATGGGCCTGGGGAACCCGGGCCCCGAGTACGAGAACACCCGGCACAATGCCGGGTTTCTTCTGGCGGATCGGTTGGCGGCGCGCTGGCGCTTCCCCGCCTTTCGCCGGGTTCCCGCCGCACGCGAAACCCAGGGGAACGTCGAAGGAACCGAGGTCAGGCTGATCAAGCCGCAGACCTACATGAACCGGAGCGGGGCCGCCCTGGCCTCGCTCCGTTCGCTATCCGGCTTCGATCCCGCCAGGGAACTGCTGATCGTAGTGGACGACGTGGCCCTCCCGATCGGCCGCTTTCGCCTTCGTCCCGGCGGTTCCGCCGGCGGTCACAACGGCCTCAAGAGCATCGAGGGCGCCATCCGCTCCCAGGAATACCCTCGGCTCCGGATTGGGGTCGGGCCGGTTCCCCCGGAGCAGGAAGGTCTGGCGGACTACGTGCTCGACCAGTTCAGTAAGGAAGAGCGCTCCGCCCTGAACGAGCTGCTCGATCCGATGTCCGAGGCGGTGGAGTGTTGGGTGCTGGAGGGCATCGAGGCGGCGATGAATCGGTTTAATAGTCTGAAGCCGTAGGCCGTCAGCCGTCAGAAAAAGCTGTTAGCTGATAGCTATTAGCTATTAGCTGCAGTTCAATCTGAAATCTTAAATCTGAAATCGGCAAGAAGCCGTAGACGTCAGCGACAAGCATGCTCAGACTAGGAATTGTTGGTCTACCCAACGTCGGCAAATCCACCCTCTTCAATGCCCTGACCAGTGCGGGTGCCTTGGTGGCGAACTATCCGTTCGCGACCATTGAACCGAACACCGGGGTCGTCACCGTCCCCGATCCGCGCCTGGACACCCTCGCCGACATCGTGAAGCCGCAGAAGTCGATTCCCGCGGCGGTCGAGTTCCTGGATATCGCCGGACTGGTGAAGGGAGCAAGCCAGGGAGAAGGGCTGGGGAACCAGTTCCTCGCCAACATTCGCGAGGTGGACGCGATCGTCCACGTGATTCGCTGCTTCGACGACCCCGACGTGCAGCACGT
>DATIOP010000208.1:0-3825 GCA_035472975.1 Gemmatimonadales bacterium | reverse complement strand
GGGCGCCGGGGCGGATCTCGCGCTGTTCAAAGGCGGGAAGTCTGGACTCTATCTGGTCGGCGGATTGTCGGGCGGGATGGTCACTCAAGGAAGCGAGACATTCTGGGGTTCGTGGTCAGGCGGAGTGGGATACGAAGTATTCCCGTTCAGAGCGCTCTCCCTCGGCGTTGAGGGCCGGTATCGTGCTCTCGGGCCCGGCGATTATCACGGCGTGGAGTTGGGCTTCCACCTCGGTGTGCAGAAACGGTCGCGCCAGCCAGAGCCGGAAACCAGGACCGCAACGGAACCGGTGTTGTCCTCGCCTCCTACCACCGTAGCCACCCGCGCGACACTCGAGGGCGACGGCGTCTCCAAGGCTGACGCCTCAACTGTTGCGTCCGTGGTTCAGACGGCACTTGATGTCATGGGCACCCCGTATCAGTGGGGTGGGGACGGCGAAGGGGGATTCGACTGCTCCGGACTCATCCGCTACGCCTTCGCCAAACATGGGGTCGATCTTCCGCGCACCAGCGCCGAACAGGCGAAAGAAGGTGTGATGGTTGACAAGGATTTCGATCGGATGCGCCCGGGAGACATCCTGATGTTTTCCAACCGCGGTGATCAGGGCATCACCCATGTCGGTCTCTACATCGGCGACCACCGCTTCATTCACAGCGCATCATCGGGAGTCCAGATCAGTGTGCTGGATCCTGGCGACACGTACGGCCGGTGGTGGTATCGGCGCTGGATCGGAGTGCGGCGAGTAGTGGCATGGATGGGCGGGTCGTGATCCGCGGAGCAGGGCGACTCGGCCTGCGATAGTCATAGACGTGACCCACGCACGCACAACCGCGATCTCCGCGGCGATCGTGGCCGCGGTAGCGGTCGGTTTCGTGCTCTACGTCGGTCGAGTGGTCTTCATTCCCATTGCTTTGGCGCTGGTGCTCGCTGCGGTGCTGGCCCCGGTGGTCGGGCGGTTGGAAAAGGCCAGGATTCCGGCGCCGGTCGGCTCTGCTCTGCTTCTATTGGGAACCTTGGCACTGGTGACTGGGGCGGGGCTGGCGCTCGCCGACCCGGTTCGCGATTGGGCTCACAAGGCGCCGGAAGCAATCGCGGCCGCGGGCAAGAAGGTGCAGGCGTTCCGACACCGCTTTGATCGGCTCGGCGCTCTTATGACGCCACGGCAGGGTGCTCCGAGCGGCGCGGATTCGAGTCACTCTTCCGCTTCGGCGGACAGCTCGCGCGATACCTCACACGCCGACCGGGCTCAACCCTCGCCGTCATCCGCATCCCCCGGACCCAGCCTTACGCCATTTCTTGGCCGAGCCTTCGGGACCACCACGGAGATCATCAGCCAGCTGACTGAGACCGTCCTGTTGTTGTTCTTTCTCCTGGCCGGCGGCCGCAGCTGGCAGAAGCGCATCACGCAAGTCGCGGAATCAGCCGCCGCGGGCAAGAAAGTGGTCGGTATTCTCGGCGAGATGCAGCAGGTGGTCTCCCGATACCTGCTGGTGACTCTGCTGATCAACATCGGGCAGGGGATCCTGGTCGGCATCGCGATGGCGTTGATCGGCATGCCGGCGCCCGTCGTATGGGGACTGATGACCCTGGTCGCGGAGTTTGTCCCCTACGCCGGCGGTCTGGTGATGGTGGTCCTGCTCGGACTGGTGGGTTTGGCTGGTTCAACCAGTGCGGGTCACGTGCTGCTGGCCCCTGGACTCTACCTCCTGATCACAACGCTGCAGAACAACCTGGTCAGTCCGGTAGTGTATGGCGAAGGCCTGAGGCTCAATCCGATCGCCATTCTGCTGGGTGTGATCCTCTGGTATTTCCTCTGGGGCGTGCCAGGGGCTTTTCTTGCGGTGCCGATCCTTGCGGCGTTCAAGATTGTGTGCGAACGGGTAGAGACACTGAAGCCGGTGGGGGTGTTTCTAGAGCATTGAGCGGGGAACAGGGTCTGCTCTCCCGCCTTACCGCCCTCCCGCCCAGTATCAATTCCTGTCCCGAAATACCCGCGACATGTCCTTGATGTCGAAGCGATCTGCAGCAAGGTGCCTCGGAAAACCGATAATGCGGACTCTGGCCTTCGCGTCGCTGGAGTCGAGCAGCAGCAAGGCGACGCGGAAATCTCCCAACAGGATATTGTCCACCAACGGTTCGTCGAAGGACGTGACTTCGAACGGACCGACCGAGCGGGTACCACCGACATCGGAGAACACGGTTGCGTGGACGCCCTTCGCATTCACGTCCCACCGTATGGTGATAAGCAGCTCAGGGATGGACAGGGAATCTCCTGGTCCCACTTCTCGTGGCCCCGAGTCGTAGGCGTCGTTAGCGGTCATTCGGAAGGCCTGGCGAAGGGATACTTCGCGAGCGATACCCCGGAGCGATTGCCGGTCGGCTGGATTCGAGAGCCGCTGATCCAGGTCTTCATAGAGCGGTTTGAGGTCCAGCGGCACGTCCTCGAAGTTCAGGGCCACCAGGCGCAGGAGTACCAACTGTTGCCGGGTCGCATGCGGGCGGCGCAGGGTATCGTTCTGGAAATAGGAACCCATCAGGGTACCGAACAGACGCATGCCGAGATCCACGTCGAATTCCTTCTGATGGCTGCTTAGCTCGATCGTGCTTTGGAGCTGCCGGTTGTCGTCCTGCTGCCGTTGAATGGTGTCGTGCTGCAGGCTCCCGTAGTAGGCCACTCCCGCCGCGATCAACGTGCCGAACCCGCCCTTGACCACGATGTCGAGCAGCTTGATCCCATTCTCGCTCAGTGCCATAGCGATACCTCACCAACTCACGGTCAGGTCGAGGCTCTGGTCCCCCACCTGGACATTGAGAAAGTCCCCACGCCGGTCGCCTTGCCGCACATGAACGGCATAGGTTCCCGGGGAGACTTCCTGAATCACGAAACTGCCGTTGGCGTCGGTAATGGCTGCGTAGTGACCGGGCCCGTCGAGCGAGACGCTCGCGAACTGCTTGGGGTCACCCTGGCTCCCCTTCACCGTTCCGTGTACCGGCGGCTTGGGCGGTGCAGCGCCCAGTAGCATGACGAGCCCGACGAGAGTAAGACCGGTGCTGCTGCGGAATGTACGGATGGACATGAACTCCTCCTTGATGGATGGAGTATCCACCCGGAGGGTCAAGGAGGAGTCAAGCGATTGCAGCTGGGGAAGAGGGAAGAGGGGTCAGGGGTCAGGGATCAGGGTTACGGACCGTGACCGCCCTGTCCGCCCCGACCGCCTCCCGCCTTACCGGCTACGGCGAGTGCTCATGCTCGTGGTTCATCCCCTCGTGGTTCATGCCTTCCATAGGCGCCATCGAGTACCGGTCTCGCAGCGACTCCATCCACGCGACGTCCCTCATCCACGCGGTATCCGTCGCCACGACCGAGGGCCAATCCTTTAGGTTATCCGGCGCGAACGCCACACCGACCGCACCCATGGCGCCCCGAATCAGGTCTGATCCGGTCGTGTTGTTGTACTGCGCTGAAACCCGGTAACGATGATTGGCCTTGAGATGAATGCCGCGGCCGTAGATGCCGGGCAGCGTTCGTGCGACGCCGTGGATCTTTCCGGTGGAATCCAAATTGGAATCGAGGTGCAGGACTTTCTTCCCGGTCTCTAGGTCCACCAGCTCGAGAAATTGCCCGTAGTCGTGCATGTGCCCTCCGGCTCCCACGATCCGTCCGCTCACCGGCAGGGTGAACTCGAAGCTCTTGGTGGACACACCCGGTGGAGCAGTATAGGGCCCGGATTCTCCGTTCCGCACCTCGAGTGCTACCGGAAGGACACTGGCGGGCGGAGGGTTCATGTTCTTTGGCATCCAGGATAGCCGGACGTGGAGATACGT
>DATIOP010000207.1:0-3010 GCA_035472975.1 Gemmatimonadales bacterium | reverse complement strand
GGCCGTCGAGACCATCGAACTGCTTGAAATATTGAGGGATCACAGGCTCATTCCGCTTCAAGAAGCCGAGAAAATGATCTCCACCGCGATCGAGGCGCGAGCTCTCCTCCTTGGCCTTCTTCACCGATACAGCTAAAACTCCGGTCTTTTTCACGCTTAACACTCATGTGTTACCCCTCACCCCTCAGCCCTTACTCCTCACTCCTCACTCCTCACTCCTCACTCCTCACTCACTCCCCCTCAGCACCTCCAACGGCGTCCTCCGAAACACCTCGACGCTGTTCCAGATCCCCGTAATCAGCGTCAGCGCGATCATGCCGAGGGCAAGAGCGAGATAACCGCCCCAGGGAACGGAGAAAGGAACCTCGAAGACGTATTTGGTGAGGGCCCATCCTGCGGCAGACGCCAGGGCCATCGCTACGAAAGCCGAGAGGACACCGAGGGCGGCATACTCGGCCAGCATGATTCGAAGGACCTGGCGGCGAACGGCGCCGAGGGTCTTCAGGAGTACCGCTTCCCTCACCCGCTGGAACCGGCTGGTCGCGAGTGCGCCAATAAGCACGATGGTCCCCGTCGCCAGGCTGAAGAGCGCCATGAACCGCACCGCGAGCACCACACTGGAGACGATCCGTTCGACCGCCGACTGAATCGTCGTCAGGTCGATCGAGGTGATGTTCGAGAAGCGTTGCACTACCTGCCGCTGGATCTCCCCTAATTCGAGCGAGGTGGATGCCCGGGTGAGAACGACGTAGCTCTGCGGTGCCGCTTCGAGGGCCCCGGTGGGGAAGACCACGAAGAAATTCGGCTCGAAGCGGGCCCAATTCACTTCGCGCAGGCTGGCGATCCTGGTCGTGATGCTCACTCCTTGCACGTCCCACACGATCGTGTCACGCACAGTGACTCCGAGATCGCCGGCGACACCGGTCTCCATTGAGATGGGAAAGACCGGTCCCTTCTGGCTGCCCGGGTTCCACCAAAGCCCCACGACGACCTTCTCCGAATGCACGATCGAATCGCGATAGGTCGAACGGAACTCCCGGCGGAGTGCCCACCGCTCGATAGGCTCTCCTTCGCGATTCTTGGGTGCGCTGTCAGCCAGAATCTGCCCGACGGGACGGCCGTTGATCGAACGGATTCGCATCGGAACGATCGGCACCGGAGCACTCGCAGGGTGTCCTTGCTGCTTGAGTAGATCAGCCAATCCGTCGCGCTGGTCGGGCTGGATGTCGAAGAAGACCAGATTGGGCTTGCCGGGACCGGCATCGAGGTTGAGCTGCCGGAGCAGGTTGTGCTGCACCAGCGCAAGCGCGCCGAGCAGGAACGCGCCGAAGCCGAGTGCCAGGACGACGGCCACCGTCTGGTTTGCCGGGCGGTAGAGATTGGCGAGCCCCTGTCGCCACACGTAGGGCAGCCTGCGGGGGAACCAACGCCGGACGCCGCGGATGAGCGCCAGCGCCGCAAGCCACAGGATGAGCAACGCCAGGCCGATCGCCCCGGCGAAGAAGAGTCCCTTTCTGACCTCCCCAACCTGATAGATCGTGAGGAGCACCGTGCTGATTACCAGGGTGATCCGCGCGACCCAGGTCCACAACTCGGCGGGTTCCCGCCGGGTGGTCTCGTACGGGCGCCTCAGTACCTCGAGTGGTGGCACCGAGCGCACCCGGAGCAGGGGCAACAGCGCAAAGATGGTTGAAACCCATAGTCCGATGAGCAGTCCGGTGAGCACTGCCCTGGGCGAGGGCCTTATCTGAACCGTGAGAGGCAGGAACTCGCCGAAGACGTGGGGCAGCACCAGCTGCAGCAACAGTCCGAGGCCCACTCCCACGGCACTGCCGATCAGACCCATGATCATCGCCTGGAGCAGGTACACTGCGAATAACTGCAGCGACGTCGCTCCGAGACAGCGAAGGACGGCAATTGCCTCCCGCTTCTGGCCCAGGAAGACCTGCACCGCGCTTCCCACGCCGATCCCTCCCAGCAGCAACGCGATAAGCGCGATCAGGCTCAGGTAGCGGCCCAGTTGGTCGAGCGAGCTGCGGAGATTCTCCTCGTTGTCGCTCGCGGTTCGTAGCGAGAGCTGACGCTGGTTTACCTTGATGCGCCAAGCCTTGGCGAGAGCCTCGACCTTCGTGGAATCCGGGAACCTCAAATACCACTCGTACTCCGCCCGCGCGCCAAAGCTGAGGAGGGATGTCTCCGCCAGATATCGCGACGGGATGAACACCCTGGGCCCGAAGGCGCTCTCGATGCCAACGTCTCCCGGGAAGTTGTCCACCGTCCCGGCGACGACGAATGAGGCTTCCCCCAGCGACAGCGTGTCCCCGATCGAGGCTTGAAGTCCGGTCAGAAAAGACGGATCAACCAGCGCGATCTTCCCATCGGAAGTGAGGCTCTTCCATCGATCGGATGGAGTCGTGCGCACCGTGCCGTAGAGCGGGTACTCGCCGGCTATGGCCGTTACCCGAACCATGCGGGTCGCGCCGCTGCGCCGGATGTAGGCCATGCCGGCGAAGCCGGTGACGCTCGCGACGTCGCCCGTCCCGGCCCCTCCCTGCCTGGCGATCGAATCCACCGTTTCGGTGGTTGTCTGGGTGGGAGTGATGCGGGAGGCGATGCGGGCATCGGCGCCGAGCAGGGCCCGTGACTGCTCCGCTATACCGGTTCGGAGGTTTTCGCTGAACGATTCGATTGCTACGAGAGCCGCCACCCCCGCCGAGATCGCCAGGGTCAGAAGAAGCAGGCGTCGCCCGCCCGCCCGTCCCTCCCGCCAGGCCATGTTGAGAATGAACTTCAGGGTCGTCATGCTTGCTGCACTCCGTTCCCTGAATCGGCCACCACCGCTCCGTCCGCCAGGCGGATCACCCGATGGGCCTTGGCCGCGAGATCTGCGTCATGGGTGACCAGAACCATCGTGGTGCCGGACTCCTCGTTGAGCTCGGTCATGATCGAGATGACCCGGGCTTTTCTGCATCAATGATGCCTTTGAGAATCTTTGCCACCGCGAGGGGCT
>DATIOP010000206.1:0-5108 GCA_035472975.1 Gemmatimonadales bacterium | reverse complement strand
GCCAAGACACGCTCAAGTCGACCGTCTTTTCCCGTCTCCCGTCTCCTGTCTTCCGTCTCCCGTCTCCCGTCTCCCTGGGTTAGGCCTTGACCATCGACCAGCGACTTTCGACTGCTCTTTCCGACCGCTACAAGATCGAGCGGGAGCTGGGCCAGAGCGGCATGGCCACGGTCTACCTCGCGGAAGATCTCAAGCATCGGCGTAGAGTCGCGATCAAGGTGCTCCGGCCGGAGCTCGCGGCAGTCATCGGCGCCGAGCGGTTCGTGCGGGAGATTCAGACCATCGCGGCACTCCAGCATCCCCATATTCTGGGTCTTATCGACAGCGGCGAGCTCAACGGCACCGCCTACTACGTGATGCCATTCGTGGAAGGCGAATCGCTGCGCGACCGGATCACCCGCGAGAAGCAGCTGTCCCTCGGCGATTCGGTACGGATCGCGACTGAAGTAGCCGGTGCCCTCGACTACGCCCACCGTCACGGTGTGATCCACCGCGATATCAAACCCGAAAACATCCTGATGCACGATGGCTCCGCCCTCGTGGCGGACTTCGGGATCGCGCTGGCCGTGAGCAGCGCCGGCGGGTCCCGCATGACCGAGACCGGCATGTCGCTCGGCACCCCACACTACATGAGTCCCGAACAGGCGATGGGCGAACGAGCGATCACCGCTCGCTCCGACATCTATGCCTTGGGCTGTGTGACCTACGAGATGCTGACCGGGGATCCGCCCTTCACCGGCAGTACCGCGCAGGCGATCGTCGCCAAGATGATGACCGAGAAGCCGATCGCACCTTCGCGCGTGCGAGATACGGTGCCTCCCGGGGTTGAGGACGCGGTACTCACGGCTCTCGCCAAGCTGCCGGCAGACCGGTTCGCCTCGGCCGCAGAGTTTGCAGCAGCGCTGCGCGACCCGGGGAGAGTAACTCAGTCACGGATCAGTACCGTAGGCTCCGCGGCGCCGATCGTGGCCGCGCCTCGATGGACACTACGATCTCTGCTGCCGTGGGCGATCGCCACTATGATGGTGCTGCTGGCGATAGCGAGCTGGTCGCGCAGCCGGGCCTCAAATACGGCGGTGATCCGATTCGAAGTTCGCCCCGCCACTGGGACTCAGTTCGCGTATCCGATTAACGGGGTCGCGCTGTACCTCGCGCTCTCGCCCGATGGCCGCACCGTGGTCTATACCGGAAGCCGCGGCGGCAGCGAGTGGGCGCTGTTTATCCGGAATTTGGACCAACTGGACTCCCGCCTCCTTCCAGGCACCGAAGGAGCGGTGGTGCCGGAGTTCTCTCCGAACGGGAAGTGGATCGCGTTCGGCGCGGCCGATGGGAGCCTCAAGAAGATCTCGATCAATGGCAACGAGCTCACGACGCTTTGCCAGATTGACGTCAGCGGCATCGGCGGCCTGACCTGGACCTCCGACCGGGAACTCGTTTTTACCCGGGAGAGTCTCACCGGCCGTGGCATGTGGCGTGTCCCGTCAGATGGGGGTCAACCCGTCCAGTTCTCCCACTTCGACAGTGTCAGCGCTGAGCGGCTGCAGTTGTCGCCCCGATCGTCTCCCGATGGGAAGCTGGTGTTTTACAGCAGTACCAGGGCCAGCACCATCGACTTGAAGATCGGCGTCGTCTCCACGGCGAGTGGGGAGGCGAAGGTGTTCTCCGACCTTCGAGGCGCCCGGGTCCTCGGACTCGCCGAGGGCTTCCTGCTCTATGTGCGGATCGACGGCGCCCTGATGGCGGCGCAGTTCGATGCCGGTACCATGCGCTTGGGCGCGCCCCTCCAACTCCTCGACAGCATCGCGACGCGAGGCTGGCAGTCGCCAGCGGCGCTCTCAGCAAATGGAACGCTGCTCTACCAGCGGGGCGGGCTGGCGAGCCGACTGGTGCGGGTCGATCAGCACGGTATGGCTCGCGTGGTGCTCGACTCGGCGCGGGTGTATGCCCATCCGCGGCTCTCCCCCGACGGCCGCCGCGTCGCATTCGAATCGCAGGCGGGAAATAGCAATGAGATCTGGATCGCCGACCTCGCCGCCCAGACAGCGGAGCGCCTGACCCGGGACGGGTTCAACGACCGACCCGAGTGGACGCCCGACGGCAGCCGGGTGATGTACACCTCCGGGCGCACCACGGCGAATTCACTCTGGTGGCAGCCAGCCGATGGGAGCGGGGCTGCAGAGATGCTGTTCCAGGGGGCGGACGCGATCCGAGAAGGGGTCTTCGACCCGGACGGCGGGAGCGTGATCTACCGGATGGACACCCCAGACAGCAACCGCGATCTCTACCGGCTACCGCTCGACGGAAACCGAAAGCCGGTGCCGCTCCTGATCGGCATCGATGACGACAAGCAGCCTCGGGTCTCCCCGGATGGGAAGTGGCTTGCTTACGTCTCCAACGCCTCGGGCCGGGAAGAGGTGTATGTGCGTCCTCTGGGCGGGGGCGCACGGACCGCCGTCTCGAGAGGCGGCGGCGGGGAGCCGCTCTGGTCCCCCGACGGGAAACGTCTCTACTACAGGGTCGGCGCTCGACTGATGGCCGCCGGAATCGTCGCCACCCCAACGATCTCCGTCACTTCGCGGGATACGCTGTTCGAGGGCCCCTACATCACCGATCGCTGGCACCCAAATTTCGATGTCGCCCCGGATGGCAAGAGTTTCGTCATGCTCCAGCCGGTCGAGGAGAACCGGCAGCTCGTCATGGTGGTGAATTGGATCAAGGAATTGCGGCAGCGGACCGGGAAGGCCAAGTAGAAGCATGAACCAGCTGGCGGGCCTCCTGATATTCGCGCTAGCCGCGACGGTGCTGCCCCAAAATCCAGCGGGGGCAGGTCAGGACGTGACCGGCGTTGTCTTCCTCGACGCCAACGGCAATGGCACTCGAGACCCCTCGGAGCGCGGCCTGTCTGGCATCGCGGTTTCCAACCAGGTGGACGTCGTTGTCACCGGGGCCGACGGAGCCTACCATCTCGACTCATCACACGGGTACGGCATCGTATTCGTCAGCGTGCCCGATGGCTACCGTGCTGTGGGAGCCTTCTGGCGCCATGTCGAGAAGTCGGCGAGCGTACCCATCAGCTTCGCCCTCGCAAAGGCACCGGCTCCGACCGATTTTACCTTCGTTCATGCCTCCGATACGCACCTGAGCGAGAAGAGTCTGCCGAGGACGCTCCGGTTGAAGGCGCTGGTCGATTCTCTCAAGCCGGCGTTCGTGCTGGTCTCAGGTGACCTGGTGCGCGACGCACTCCGGGTTCCCGAAGCGGAAGCCACCGGATACTACCAGATGTATCTCCGGGAGACGTCGCACTTCTCGGCACCGATCTGGAATGTCCCGGGGAATCACGAGATCTTCGGCATCGAGCGAATGACCTCGCTCGTGGATCCCACCAATCCGCTCTATGCCAAAGCGATGTATCGCCATTTCCTCGGGCCCGACTATTACTCGTTTACCTATGGCGGGATTCATTTCGTGGGACTCAACTCGGTGGATTACGACGATCTCTGGTACTATGGCCACGTGGATAGCACCCAGATTGTCTGGCTCAAACAGGACCTGAAAAATGTTCCGGCCACCACACCCGTCGTCACCTTCGATCACATCCCATTTCTCAGCACCGCCGAAATCTTGAGCGGGTACACCGATGATCCGCCCGCGCCATCGCTGATCACCGTCAACCATCACACAACCTTTCGCCACACCGTCTCCAACGCCGCCGAGGTCATCGCCGCCCTCAAGGACCACCCTTACCCTCTGGCGCTCGGCGGCCACATTCATATGCGGGAAAGCATCGAATACGTCATCCAGGGAAGGCGGATCCGCTTTCACCAGGCCGCCGCCGTGGTCGGCCCGACCGACGTGGCCGGCTTGATCATGCCTTCAGGCATCACCTTGTACCGGGTTCGGGCGGGTGAGATCGATGACGGGACCTTCGTTCCGCTCGACGGACCGACCGCAGGGACAGGGAGTCAGTAACGGGAGACGGGAGACTGGAGACGGGAGACGGGAGACGGGAGACGGGAGACGGGAGACCGGCACTGCAGTGGAATAACGATTTATGACTTAATGAGTGACCCTGACTGATTTCATCTACAGCCGTGAGCCGAGGGAACTGAGGGGAGCGGCTTTTCCCGTCTCCCGTCTTCTGTCTCCCGTCTCCGCTGTCAAGTCGAGGATTCCATGACCCAACCGACCATTGCACCAGCCGCCACGTCCCGGAAGCCACGGGACGACGAGCTCGACGTCTACGGGATCACCCATCCGGGCAAGGTGCGGAAGGAAAATCAAGACCACTTTCTGATCTGTTCTCTTCGACCCGGGGTGACCGTCCACCACACCAGCCTGCCCCACACGGAGCGGTGGTCCGGAGCGGAACGACTGGCGTTCCTCGCCATGGTGGCAGACGGTGTCGGGGGCAGTGCGATGGGCGAAGAGGCCAGCCGGCTCGCGGTCGCCGGCATCACGGATTACGTGACCCAGAGCATGCACTGCTACTACAACACCGACTCCAACGACGACACAAAATTCGCCGAGTCTCTAGTCGAGGCGGCGATGAAGGTGCACGCCCGAATCGTGGAACGGACCAAGGAAGAGGGAGAGCGGAGCGGCTCCACAACCCTGACCCTGTGGCTGGGCGTGTGGCCCAAGGCGTATCTCCTGCAAGTGGGGGACAGTCGCTGCTACGCGATGCGCGACGGGATGCTTACCCAGATCTCACGGGACCAGACGATGGCGCACGAACTGGTCGACGCCGGAGTGATCAAGCGCACCGAGGTCTCTCGCACCGGCTGGGCCCACGTCCTCTCCAGCGCCATCGGAGGACACCAGACGGCACCGGTGGTGACCCGTCTGGACCAGGCGTGGGGTGTGGCCGGCCTGCTCTGCAGCGACGGACTCACCAAGCACGTCCCGGACGAGCGAATCGCCGAATGCCTGCGCAACATGACGTCGGCCCGGCAGGCGTGCGAGACGTTGCTGCAGGACGCGCTCGACGGTGGTGGGAGCGACAACATTACTATCCTGGTTGGGAGGTCGGTTCGGAAGGAGGGGTGAGGGGGACGGACCGGCGGACGTTAACGAGTGCAGTCATTGCGAGGGAGCGAAGCGACCGAAGC
>DATIOP010000205.1:0-1898 GCA_035472975.1 Gemmatimonadales bacterium | reverse complement strand
GGAGCGCGGACGAAGGTCTCCTTGCGGTTGATCTTCTTCCACGCGTGCAGGAGCGAATCCACCTCGCGCTTGAAATGCTCTTCCGTCACCCCCTAGGCGACGGTGCGGACGATCATGCCGCCGGAATCCTTGGGCAGAAGGCCGCTCACCATCTCCCGCAGCCGGCCGCGGAGCTCGCGGCTCTCGATCTTCCTGCTGTCCCCGACCTTGGAAGCGTACGGCATGTATACCAGGAAGCGACCCGGCAGGGAGATCTGCGCCGTGACCCGGCACCCCTTGGTGCTGATCGGTTCCTTAGTGACTTGCACCAGCAGAGTCTGGCCCTTCTTTAAAACATCCTGGATGTTGGGGAGGGGACGGCGAGGGTGCACCTCGCGCTGGCGCGGCTCGGAGCCCCCATTGGGATCTCCCGCCCGGCGACCCCTGCGTTCCCGGCGACCGCGCCGGGCGCTTCCACCATTCCCCCCGTTTCCACCATTGCCTCCATTTCCCTCGGCAACGGCGGGCTCCTCCGGTTGCTCGGTGGCGAGCCCCGGATCGGGAGTGTCGAAGGTGTCTCCGTTTTCGTCGGAATCCTCCTCGTCCTCGTCGGGCTCGAGGAGATCGGAGGCGTGCAGGAAGGCGCTTTTCTCCAGGCCTATGTCAACGAACGCCGCCTGGATGCCGGGTAGGACTGCGTCAACCCGTCCCTTGTAAATGTCTCCAACGGTCCGCCGGTGGTCGGCACGGTCCACCAGCAGTTCGACTAAACGATCGTCCTCGAGGATGGCCACGCGGGTTTCCCGCTGGCTTCCATTGATGAGAATCTCGCGCTTCACGCGTGGGAACCTCGACCGCGTTCCACCAAAGCCCGGGATCGGTAGCACTCCCGGGTGGGGCCGCACTGGTCATCGAAATGGGGATTCGGCCGGCCGCGAAGAGCGCTAGGCCAGCCAAGGGAGAAGAGACGGCACAACGCAAACGCCGGGGGGGGCCCCGGCGGGGACTACATGACCCGATACTGCGAAACTGAGCAGGCGGAAGGAGTTCCGCCCGGGCAACGGAGCCGACTCCCCACCAGCCGGCGCGCCACAACCAGGCGGCCGTCCAGCCGAGAAGCCAAGAGCCCATGTATGCCGGAGACATGGGCTAAATATATGGATCGAATGGGTTTAGAGCAATATTTCGGGTCGGATAGGCTACTGAACCACATCCCCCAGGATCTGGCGGGCGATCACGATTCGCTGGATCTCGCTGGTTCCCTCTCCGATTTCGCAGACTTTCGCGTCTCGCATCATGCGCTCGACCGGATAATCGGTGGTATAACCGTATCCACCGAAGACCTGGACCGCTTTGGTGGTGACGCGCATCGCCAGCTCCGAGCAGTAGAGCTTGGCCATCGCCGCTTCCTTCTTGAATGGCTTCCCATTCTGCTTGAGCCAGGCGGCGTGGTAGAGCAGATGAGTGCCGGCCTCGATCTCGAGCGCCATGTCGGCGAGCTGGAAGTGAACGCCCTGGAAGGAGCCGATCGGCTTCCCGAACTGTTTGCGGACGCCCGCGTAGTTGAGCGCCGCTTCATAGGCGCCCTCTGCGATGCCGAGCGAGAGCGCAGCAATGCCGATCCGGCCGGCATCGAGGGTCTTCAGGAAATTCACGAATCCCTCGCCCGACTTGCCGAGCATGTTTTCTTTGGGAACCCTGGCATCCTCGAAGATCAGCTCGCGGGTGTCGCTGGCGCGCCAGCCCATCTTGTCTTCCTTCTTCCCTGCCCTCACTCCGGCAATCTTCGGCAGGTCGTCCACGTGACCGACGCCGACCTGGCGGCACTTGTCCAGGTCAACGGTGTCCTTGGTGACGATGAAGCTGGTGATGCCGCGGTTGCCGTTGCCGGGCTCGGTGCGAGCGGTGGCGACGAAGAT
>DATIOP010000204.1:0-2074 GCA_035472975.1 Gemmatimonadales bacterium | reverse complement strand
ATCCGGTGCGGCACGTGCCGCTCTCGCATGCGCCGTCGGCTTCATGGGGACTACGGCTCTCGCATTCACCTTGGCGCCTCGAGTACTCGCCGGATTCTATACTGCGGATCCTGCGGTGTTGGCGCTGGCCGCCCTCCTACTCCCGTTGGCCGGAGTGTTTCAGGTTTTCGACGGGATCCAGGTCACGTCGATCGGGATTCTGCGCGGGCTGGGCGACACTCGTACTCCCATGATTGTCGGGTTGCTGGGATACTGGGTGATCGGATTGCCAGTGAGCCTCTTGCTGGGGTTTCGTCTCGGGCAGGGGCCCGTCGGTCTTTGGTGGGGACTCGTCCTCGGCTTGGTCATCGTCGCCCTGTTCCTCCTGGATCGGGTGAGACGCAGGCTGCAGCTTCCCCTGCGTCGAGTGCACATTGATCACGTGCAGGCCAGCACCGGCTTTAGCCCTACCGACCTCGGCACTCAGGCGTAGCCAGCCCGGCTTACCGTCTCACGTCTCACGATCTCGACCATTGACCACAGACCGCCGCCGTTTCAACACCGTCATCTTCGACTGCGACTCCACCCTCACTACCATCGAAGGAATTGAGGAGCTGGCCCGCGGAGAGCGCGAAGAGATCACCCGTCTCACCGATTTGGCCATGCGAGGATCCGTACCCTTGGAGCAGGTGTACGGCCATCGTCTGGATCTGATACGCCCTTCACGATCGGACATCGCGGAGGTCGGCCGGCTTTACCTGCGCAACCTGGTCCCCGGCGCGCGGGAGACCATTCGTGCCCTTCAGGATGATGGTGTAACCGTGCAGATCCTGAGCGGCGGCTTGGCGCCGGCAGTACTCATCGTCGCGCGAGAATTAGGGGTCCCCGATTCCCGGGTGGCCGCCGTGGATGTTCGCTTCCACGAGGACGGGAGCTACCTCGGATTCGACAGCGATTCGCCGCTGGCCCGCGCCGGAGGGAAGCGCATCTGGATCGAGGCCTCCGGCCTTCCCCGCCCGCGCCTCCTCATCGGGGACGGCGCGACCGACCTCGAGGCACGCCCCGCGGTCGATTGTTTCGCGGCATACGTAGGCGTCGTTGACCGCCCCGAAGTGAGCCGCGCGGCCGATGTTGTCCTTCGCGAACCTTCTCTGGAGGCAGTGCTCAAACTGGTACGAGGATGAAGCCCAACCTCGGTGTACTCCCGGTTATATTCGTCCCGGATTCGAGCCGACAATCATTCGATAAGAGTGGAGCGTTCTGGTAATGACTGTGAGTGACATTTCCGCAGCGCCGACGTTTGGTCGGTTCTTCCTCCCAGGTCCCACCGAGGTTCGACCCGAAATTCTTGCGGCCCAGGCTCAAGCGATGATCGGGCACCGGGGCAAAGCGATGGAGACCCTCATCGCCGAGCTGCAACCCGGACTGCGCCGGATCTTTCGAACCTCACGTCCGGTTTACATCGCCGCCTCGTCCGCGACCGGACTCATGGAGGCTGCAATCCGGAACTGTGCCGGCCGTCGAGTCCTGTCGCTGGTGAATGGTGCCTTCAGCGAGCGTTTCTACCGCATTGCCCTGGCGCACGGAGTGGAGGCCGTGGCCTTGGAGGTACCACTGGGCGCCGCTCATACACCGGAAATGCTTGCCGACGCATTGGCGAAGGGATCCTACGAGGCGGTCACCGTCGTGCACTCCGAGACGTCAACCGGAGTACTCAATCCTATCCGTGAGCTTGCGGAAGTTGTACACCGCCAGCCTGGACGCCTTCTCCTCGTGGATAGCGTTACCGGAGTAGCCGGCGCCCCGGTCGAAAGCGACGCCTGGCAACTCGACTTCGTGCTGACGGGCTCACAGAAAGCACTCGCGCTTCCTCCCGGTCTGGCGCTCGGTGTCGCGCAACCCGCTGCGCTGGAGCGGGCCCGGGCCACTCCGAATCGGGGGATCTACTTCGATCTGGTCGAGTTCGAGAGCTTCATCGTCAAGAACCAGACACCGAACACACCGGCGCTGTCCCTCATGTACGCCCTCGCCGCTCAGGTGGAACGGATCGACGCGGAAAGCATCGAGACCCGCTGGGCCCGTCACCAGGCCATGG
>DATIOP010000203.1:0-2091 GCA_035472975.1 Gemmatimonadales bacterium | reverse complement strand
AGGTGTCGGCCGCGTTCTGGGGAAGGTGCTTGCCGTTCATCGGCCAGCCGCCCACGCCAGCTTTTGACTCGGCCACGAGGTCGTCGCGTGTCTTCCCGGCCTTCTTCCCTTTTCGGACCCAGGCGACAACATCCTCGTTCTCCCAGAGGCCAGCGGGTGCGCCATTGGAATTGCGCTTGCGGGATTTGCCTTCGGGGCGGATCGCAGCGAGTGCTTCACGCACCGAACCCAAATGGGCAACGCGTTGCCCATTTGCCGAGAGGCTCATGTAGTGGGTGGCCGTCCGGCGTGGCACCTTCTCCTTTTCCAACCATGGCAACCACTCGCCGTGCTCCACCTGGGCCTTCGCCTGCGTAAGCAATTCGCCCGCTCGGATCGCGTGGGCAAGTGCAGCGCTATGTTCTTCTTCGACCGCCTCGATCTCAGCGCGGATCTGATCGGCCAACTGGTCGAGAGTGGGGGCGGCCGAAGCCGCCCCCGTTCCCTCGTTACTCATCGTCCTCGTCGTCGGCACCAGCGGTCAGGACGGCCATCGTGGCCGCCGAGATCGCCTTCGCCTGCGACTTCGACTCGTTCAGCCCGCGGGTCAGCTCCTTGTCGAACTTCTTCGCGGACTCGGGAACCCGCTGCATCAACAGGGCGGTGAGCCGCGCACTACGAGTCGCCCGATGGATCTGGGTCTCGCTCTGCGGGATCAGCACGTCCTTCAGCAGACACGCCGGGTCGCGAGTGATGTACACGCCTCCCGGATGGCGGGTCGTGGGATTCCGGCGGACGAGAACGAAGGGGTTGTCCACCCCGTCCCCGTTCAACCGGATCTGGAGCAGACCCGACGGGTTTGGATCTGCACACCGCCAGACGTCGCTCTCGAGGCGGTTGTAGAGCAGCTTCGCCAGCTTCGGGTCGGGCTGCTCGTCCCACTCGTCGCGACCGGGAACATCGGGGAAACCGATCTCCATGAGTTGGTCGCGGGTGATGCTGGCGTCGTCCCGCTCCGTGAGCGAGTTAGCGACTGCCTTGGACACTGGACCGAGAAGCGTCTCGGCCAGCTTCGTCCTGGACGGCCGGCCGTCATCGTCCACGTACCCAGACTTCAGGTACCTGGCATCGGCCTCGCCGGCGACTAGAGCGGTGAGCTCGTCGCCATTCAGTCCGGACATTTGACTCTCCTTCCTATGTGACCGGCGAGAGGTGACGAGCAAGATGCGCGTCGTCTCGGCGGTGATGTGAGGGAGCACCCTAACACATATGCCACGTGCCGCATCGTGACGAATGAACCTCACATCAGGAGCGCTTCTCGATCAGCCGCTCGAGCCTGTCGACCCTCGCCGCCAGTTCAGCGACGACGTCCTGCAGCCGGCGCGGCGCACCACTCAGCCCCCGGTACTCACTCGGATCCCCACCGAGCTCCCGTGCCAGCGCCTCCGCATGCCTCGGTCCCGGCCGGTGCTTGTCGTTTTCCCACCTGCTCACGTACGTCCGGTCGATCTTGCCGAGGGCATCAGCGAGCTGCACCTGATTCCAGCCGCGGGTCTCTCTCCGCTCACGGATGAGTTGCCCAACGCTCTCCAACCCCGAAACTGGCACGTGTCACAGCTTGTCGCAAGTAGCGTGAATTCCGTAAGTGCCGCCACTTGTCCCGTGATGGAACGTGGCATACGCTGTGACACTCTGAGATGACGAATCCACGGTCGACAGAGCCACCGCGCCACGCTCCGGTCGCGAAACGCATCCGGTGGGCACGTCTCCAATCGGGCTACACCCTCGATGGGCTCGCCGCAGTGATGGGCACCACCAGGCAAACAATCATCCGGTGGGAGAAGGGCTTCTATTCGCCGAACGCGGAGTCGAGAAGGAAACTTGCTGCCGCAACGGGGCAAGACAAGGCCTTCTTCACTGACTCGCATGCTCTGGACGCAGATGACGAGGAGGGGGACCCAGTGGCCGACCTCATCCAAGCAATCCAGGCTCTGGTGCGCACCGAAGTCCGAGATCATTTCTCTCCGGTGGTGGGGCAGTGACCCAAGTGAAGAGTGAGCCGAGACACGGCAAGCGGGACGAGATCGCCTTCCGCGGCAACGCCCTCGGCGA
>DATIOP010000202.1:0-9716 GCA_035472975.1 Gemmatimonadales bacterium | reverse complement strand
AGAGCCTCGATGCCTGGAGCGACCTCGAGAAAATGGTCGGTTTGGCGGGGAACGATCGGGTCCTGTTCAGCCTCGATCTTCACCAGGGTCGTCCCGTCTATCACCTCGACAACGGCCCTCGTCTGGAGCGAATCTCACCCGAGGAGCTGGTCGATCGGGCTGTGTCTATCGGAGTCGCTGGTCTCCTCGTCATCGACCTGGCCGACGTGGGCTCGGCGGCCGGACCCTCGACCGGACCTCTGATTCAACAACTGCTGGTCAAGTACCGTCTGCCACTCTATGCCGGAGGTGGCGTACGGGATCGGCGGGATGTGCAGGCGGTGTTGGATGCTGGGGCGAGGGGAGTTCTGATAGGGACCGCGGTCCACAAAGGATTTCAGATTTAAGATTTAAGATCTCAGATCGAACAACAGAGGACCGATCTCAAATCTTCAATCTGAAATCTTCAATCTGAAATCCCCCTAATCCATCACCAGCCGAAACGTCGCCGACTGGCCAAACGACTCCTCTACCTCGAGCTCCAGCGCCGACAGGTTCCCCATCCCCATCGCTTCCAGATCCTTCCGCACCCGGCCCGCGAAATATTCCGCGATCGCTTCGGCGGTCGTGTTCTGGATCGGCATCATCGCACAGTCCACCTTGGGAAACACGTAGGTTGGCGTGCCGAAATAGGAGACGGTCAGGCTGTCGCCGTTTTCGGCGAAGCTCAGTTTGGGGTTGTGCAGCGGGAGCAGAATCCTGTGGTCGATTTCATCAACCAGCTTCCTGACCAGTTTCTTGAGGATAGAGAAATCCACGACGAAAAGGGTCTCGTCATCTACCGCCCCCTCGACGGTGACGCCGAGCCGGTAGTTGTGCCCATGCAGCGTCTCGCACTGGTGGCCGCGAAACGTGATGAAGTGGGCGGACGAGAAGACCAGGTAGTCTTTGCTGACCGACACCTTGAAATCACTGCGCACGGTGTCAACCTCTAGGTGGGGTTCCAACCATCCTCCAGCAGGGTCACGAATGTAGCCGCGGCGATCAGGTCGGCGGTCGTGCCTGGATTGCGTGAATTCTGGGGGTCGCGGAGGCTGGCGTCAAACTCCACGAGCGCCTTACGCCCAGCCTGGCTGCGAACTCCTCCAGCCTCGAGCACACCACGCGCCCCGGCAGAGACCTGAAGCGCAACCTCTTTTCCGGCTTTCCGGGCGATCAGTGTGTCGGGCACTTCGGACAACAGGTTAAGACCGGCTTCGGTCACCGCGTCGAGCCATCCCAGTCCAGCTTGCCTTGCCGCTCTCAGCGCCGGCACTCCGTGATCGAAGGTGATCTCGAAATCGGTCACGTATTCCCGCGCGACCGAATCCCGTTCCCTGGCCAGATGCATCGCCTTCAGCAGCGTCACCTTGGGCTGCTCTCCGAGGTCTTCATCAGAAACCCTCCCCATCCCGCCGGGGTTGGCGCTTCGAATGGCGTTGTAGACCAGCCGAGCATCCTCGATTGTGGTCGCCCGCAGAACCCGCTGTAGCCGCTCTCTGAGGGTACCCGCCTTGAGAATTGAGGCCGCCGCCATCGGAGTCAGCAGAAGAACCAGTCCGAGGTTGGTGTTGGCACGGGTGACCCCTCTCGTCGCGGCCAGTGCCCGTTCAATGGTGATGCCAAGCGGGACCTTCCCCGCCTCGCCGATGGCGGGACCGATGGCGAGTGCGCTGACCAGAAAGTCCTCGTAGCTCATGTCCCGGAAGCGC
The DNA here is from genome assembly GCA_035472975.1 of Gemmatimonadales bacterium. Classification (GTDB taxonomy): domain Bacteria; phylum Gemmatimonadota; class Gemmatimonadetes; order Gemmatimonadales; family GWC2-71-9; genus DATBGE01. The sequence continues at coordinate 7,986 of DATIOP010000202.1, read as the reverse complement.
ATTCCGGGAGAAACGTTGCCCGGCTTGGGCGCGCTTACCTCGAGGAGGCAGGAGAGCTGCGCGAGGGTGGCGATGTCCATTTGAGGCGTCACAACCGATCCACGATTGCGCCTGCTACGTCGGTACCGGTCGCTTCGTGCAGCCCCTGCCATCCGGGGATCCCGTTCACCTCGAGGACATAGACCGTCCCGTCGTTCGCTGGAAGCAGATCCACACCGGCGTATTCGGCACCGACAGCCTTGGCCGCCTTTACAGCAAGATTCGCCAGCACCGGGTCGATCGTGCAGGGGCGTGCCGTGCCGCCGCGCGACACGTTGGTCTTCCACCCCGGAGCGCTCCGGTAGATGGCTCCGATGACCTGGTCGCCTACCACAAACGCTCGAATGTCTGCTCCCTGGTGAGGAATGAACCGCTGCAGGTAGAAAACACCGCGGGTCATTTCGATCGCCCGGAAGACCCGGAAGGCAGTGTCCTCCTCACTGACCCGCATCATGCCCAGGCCCATGGATCCGAACAGCGGCTTGACGACTACGTCCCCCATTTCGCGCAGCGCGACGAAAGCATCCTCGCTGCGTTCACACACCACCGTGTCCGGAGTCGGCAGTCCGGCCTGCTCCAGCAGTGCCGAAGTCCACGCCTTGTCCACCGAGCGCTCGATGGCACGAGCCGAGTTCATCACCCGGGTCCCTTCGGCCTCGAGGCGATGCAGCAGGTCCACGCGGAAGATGATCTGTTCCAGTGAGCCGTTCGGAATGATGCGAGGAAGGATTCCGTGAATGTCGCGCAGCGCGATTCCGTTCCCGATTACGCCGCTGGCTGATCCCAGCCGCGCGACGAGAGCTTCCCAGGGCAGAATGACCGGCTCCATGCCTCGCTTCCGCACGGCTTGCTCCAACTGGTCGGTGTGCCAGCCGGTCTTGGAAGCGAGGATGATTATTGCGGACATGGAGAGGAGTTCAGATTGCAGATTTCAGATTGAAGATTTTCCGCCTTCCAATCTTCAATCTGAAATCTGCAATCTCAATTACTTACTGGTCAGGTGCCCCACCAAGGCTACCAATCCCCCATCGGCAAACTTGGGCAGATCGTCTCCCACCGCCTTGAACGCCGCGCCTCCGGTGCCCTTCTTGAGCGCGCCTGCGTTCGGGAAGTACAGCTTGGCCTGCCGGTACAGCGACGGGGCCGATCCATCGAGGTTCTTGCTGTACTTGGTCAGCTCGGCGCGGGTGAAAGCGATTTCTCCGGCTCCCTGAACCACCAGCGGAACGTGGGTCGCCGAGTAATAGGATTCGAACGCCGCGGGATCCTTGGGATTGTTGTAGATAACCGTCACGAAGGCCGTCGAGTCTCCCTGCAACAGCTCGGAGTGGTCGCCGGTTTCCTCACCGACCAGCGCGAGGAGCCCGCCGGTCGCGAAGTTGGCGAGGTCGTCTCCGATCGTCTTGAAGCCCGGAGTCGCAATGCCCTTCTCCAGGTCTGCCATGTTCTTGAACCAGAGCACCGCCTGCCGGTAGTAGGTCGGCTTCTTGCCATCTAGCGTGGCGTCGAACTTGGTCAGCTCTGCTCCCACGAAACCTATTTCAGCCTGCTTCGCGCCCACCAACGGGATGTGAGTCCCCCAGTAGTACTTCTCGAAGGTCGTGGTGCTCTTCGGCTGGTTGTAGATCACCGTGACGAACGCCATCGGCTCCGGTTTGGTCGCGGCCGGGGCCATTGCCGCGGTGCTATCGGCCGCCGGCTTGTCCGCCGGCTTGCTGCAAGCCGCGATTGCCAACATGGCGAAGGCGCTAACGAGGGAGATACGACGCATGCGTTACATCCTTTCCGAGATTGAGGAGAAAGTCAGGGATACAGCGATTGTTTGAGTACATCGGGATTCACGCCGCCCGCGTGATACGTCTTCCCCGATGCCACACTGGTCAGCCAAACCTCGGCGGGACTGAAGAGAAGCGGATCAATCTTGTAGAAGTCCTTGTTATACCGCTCGAAAATCTCGTAGAACGGCTTGCCATAGTCCCGTGAAGCCGAAGCCGGGACCTTGGGCGCGAGGTCGGCCAGCTCTCCATCGTCGGCTCGAACCAGATAGTGGGCCTCGCCGCCGTAGAGGATGCAGTCATTGGTGCGGCCGATTGCCCTGATGTCGTTCTTGGCCGGCGGAGCGAGCGGAGCAGTGCCGATTCCGCTCACGATCCGCTGCACGTCGAAGCCCAGGGTTTCGATCTTGTGCAGGCCCGTCTCCAGCACCCGGGCCGAGATCTGGCTCCCGCCCGCGAGGCTCGCCGTGGGCGCGATGACGATCGTGAGCTGTGCCGGCTTGAGTCGCGCCTTGGTCGCGATCCATTCGGCGACCTCTACCGTGGGAAGCTCCCGTCCTTCCAACACCAGAACGCCGTGATCGGCCTCTTCGGCGTAGCTCAGCTTGGAGAAGAGTTCCTTTTCAACTCGCGCGTGTGACCGGATCGGTCCCGACCCCATTGCGAAATACTTCCCGGTCGAGATCGCCCAGCCGGCATACTGGGACGCCATGCAGGAGATCGCCGGGTGATCCGTGGTGACCTGCACTCCCGGCCAGTTTTCTCCTCCGATCGAAATCGTCGTGTTGACGACCCGGGCGAGGCCTCCCATGCAGATCTCGCTCAGCAGGAGACCGGCTTCAAAACCCCCGTCCACCTGTGCTCCCGCATCGATGACCCGGGTCCCGTTGTCGAGCGTGTGCACCGCAACCCGGAGCCGATCGGCTTCCGCCACCATGCGCTCCGCCAGCTGGCGGGCGCGCCCATTCATGCCCAGTCCGGTCATGCCGTGCACCATTCGAGGATTTCACCCTTGCCCAACTCGGCGAGGTCGCCGCTGTGGCGGCGGTACAATCCATGGACCTGCGCGTCCGTGAGGCGTGCGCCAAACGCCGTTTTGAGGCGAGTAAGAATGAGGGGGACATGCGGTGGACGGTAGGTGCAGGCCAGGCGGAACCCCTCGGGAGGCTTGATGGACCCGAGTGACACGAGGCTTCCCCGCTTGATACCCTGTCCCGTTCCCGCGCCGGGCTGGCCGCCGACCACCAGAGTTCCCGCGATCATCCCACGACCTGCAAACTCACCTGTCGACCCGCCGACGTAGACCAGTCCACGGCGCATACGATCGGCAACCCAGGCACCGGCGGCGCCGAGGACGACGATCTCTCCGCCGACTACGCCTCGTGATGCCCCGGGCAACGCCCCCGCCAGATGATCGCCAGCCTCTCCAGTGACGCGGATCGTGCCGCCCTGCATCGCCGTGCCACAGTGGGAGCCGACGTTCCCTTCGATCTCGAGCCGACCACCACGCATTTCTCTTCCCAGCCCTTCTCCCAAGCGGCAATCGCCTTTCACGTGTACGGAACTGGAGCGCTCTCCCTCGATCGCGAACAGGTCTCCCAGGCGAAACGGGGTCCTTGGCGCCGCAGCACTCCACACCGGCAGGTTCCCCAGCTCGCTGTTCGACAACTCGGTGAACCGATCCGGCACGACGCACGAAAGATCAGTCGTGTGCGTGAGGGCGGTCTTCAGAGTCAGGACAATCTCAGTCATTGCTTCCGATCACGCCTTTCGCTTGCACCCGTCTCCCGTCTCCCGTCTCCCGTCTCCCGTCTCCCTACCCCAAGATTTTTCTGAGGTAAAAGTGATGGGGCCCCAACTTCCCACCGTAGTTCCCGGCCGTAATGCTCCGGATGCCTTTCCCACACGCCGCATCGATGCCGAGTCGCATGGCTCCCTCGATGGCTACCCCGTCCAGCCCGTTCAACACGATTTCCAGAACCGAGTTCACCCCTTCGGGGATCTGAGTCGCCGTCACCGCCCTGAGCGTGGGGCAAAAGGCATCGTTGGTGGAAGCAATCATCGTCTTCGAGGTCCGGCTTCCAACCTTGCTTCCGCTCCGCACGATTCCTCCGGGAAACGGCATGATGACCCCGGCGCGTCCCGTCATCGCGGAGACTGCCGCTTCCGCGGCGGCCAGCGCCGTCTCGGCCGTCTCCGCCAGAATCAGGAAGTTTCCGCCGGCTACGGCCTTCTGCACGCCGAACTTCTCCTGGACCAGGAACTCCCCTTCCATCACGGGAATGCGCCAGAAGCGCTCTCCGTTGATCACCTTGCTCGCCTGGAACCCATCGCCGAAGTACTTGAGTGAACTGCCTACAGCCACCCGATCGGGGACCTCTGGTAGCCCGTCGAAGCATGCCGTGGTGGGGCACGTGAGCACCGTCTGGCCGATCCGCTCGACCAGGCGCTTGGGCATGTCATCCTTGCTCATGGTCATCAAGAGCACGCTCACGCCGGGCCGACCGTCCGGCGTCTCCTTCGGATCCAGCTCACGATCGACGCCCGCCTCGCACTTGCATTGAATCACCGAGGTGGCGAATCCGGTGAGCTTGCTCGCCGCATGGCGGGCCCAGGTCAGGCTATGCGCGGTAATGATGATCCGCGCCGCCCGCATGGTGAACGCTTCGGCGAAGGTGTCCTCGATGAAGGTGCCCCGGATTCGCACTAGCCTCTCCCTCCGTAATTCGCGAGGGAAACCGAGGAGTACTGCTCGAAGTGCCGCTTCAGATGGCTCTCGATGGATCCGTCGTATTGCGGCCTGATGGAGAATCGGGCCCCCGCCGGTGCGCGCCGAAGTTGGCCTTCCTCAACGATCAGCTGGCCCGCCTTCACCACGTACCGCGGTGTGGCGAACATTGCGGCGATATCGTCGTTGCGGTTGTAGACCGTCACATCGGCGTCTGCCCCGGGACCCAGGTGGCCCTTGGCGCCCAGGCCAAGCAGCCGGGCGGGCGCAGCGCGGGTAATAATCGCGATCTCGTTCAAGGTGTATTCGCGGGTGAGTCCATCCAGCAGCGCGCTGCCCGCAAGGAGCCGCAGGTTGATGCTCTTGAGCTTCTCGTCCCGGTAGGTTCGATCCATCAGCAGCCGGATCAATTCCGGATAGGAGAGAAAGGTTCCGCCGTTCGGATGATCGGTGGACAGCACCACCCGCCACGGATCGGCCGACAGCAGGAACAGCTCGAGACCGACCGCCCACTGCAGCGCCGCGACTGCGGCCTTCTCCCGGTATGAGTAGGGCACGATGCCGCAGCCACTCTCCATTTCGATGTCCACATTCACCCATTTGCGGCCACTGCTGGCGTGCAACAGGTACTCTACCGCGCTGTCGGCGGTGACCGTGGTCGCGGCTCCGAACATCACCTGTCCCACGTCCACGCTGACTTCCGGGTGTTGATTGACGTACTCGATGAGTTTTGGCGCGGCGGAGCTCCAGCCCCCGGGCACTCCACCACCCGGTCCGTCTCCGTAAGCATGGAACTGGAGATGGGTGAAATGCGCCCGCCGGCCGGCTAAGGCCTTCATGCTCTCCAGCGTCACAGTCGCATTTCCCGGCCGCCCCAGGTTGTTGCAGTGAATGTGGACCGGATGGGGAAGGCCCAGCCCGTTCCCCACATCAGCCAGTGTCTCGAGGATGCGCCGGGGCGTGACGTTGCTGGACCCTACCGCGTCGTCGAGTCCGTTAACGTTGCGGCCGCCATTCTTCCACTGCTCGACGCCGCCTGGGTTCACGATCTTGATGGCGTAGCCGCCGGTCCGTTCCAGCAGCCACGCAGTGTAGTCTCGAGCACGCCCCTGCTCGCCAGCGGCAATCTGGCGCAAGAGGAAGTCATCGTTCCCCAGCAGGACGAAGAATCCCGCGTCAATGCACGGCGTGTCGTCCAGCTCGAGATGGGTATGGAGGGCGCCAAGCGGAGCCACCGCCGCGTCGAAGGCTGTGGTATAGCCGAGCCCGGCGTAGCGGTAACCGGTCGTGAAGGTGCTCGGAACGGTGCCACCCGTGCCGGAGCGCGGGCCGTCCTGCTTTTCGAGGAGACGCGGCGCTGGCGCCGGATCCCTGGTGTGCTCCTCGGGCAGGAGACGCCTCGCCTGATTGCAGCTTGAGCTTGCCACGTGCGAGTGGATATCCACTCCTCCCGGCATGACGATCATCCCTTTGGCATCGAGCTTTCGGGCACTCTGCGGTACGCTCTTCACGATCTTGCCGTCCTCGATGCAGATGTCCTGCACCTTCCCGTCAATTCCATTGGCCGGATCGTAGAGCGTGCCGCCGGTGATCCGCAGTTGGGTCATCGCGAACCTCCATTGGCGAGCACTCGCGCGTTCAGCGCCTGAAGGACCTCTCGGGCCGAGGGAGGACCGCTGAACGCCAGACGCAACGGAATCGGGACCTCGTCCATCCGGTAGGCTGTGCCCTCCTCATGAATCCCCGCGACTCCGGTATCGACCGCGATGTGATAGCCAGGCGATGTCTCGCTCACTCGCGGTCCAATCGCGACGACCTGTGCTGATCTCAGCGCGGCGCGCACCGGCTCGGGCACCGTAGCCGGTGATCCGGCGAGGAGCACCAGGTCGACTCCACCCTCCGTGAGCAGACGTGAGGCGCTCTCATCGGGGAGATAGCGCGGGAAACCTCGAGAAAAATCCACGGCGAAGGGAAAACCAGTCTGCCAGGTGCTGAGCGCTTCGATCCCGCTTCGGTTGCCTCCGGCTCGCAGCGGAGTCAGCGCGGCCCGGGAGGGTCCGTTCAACGCCTGCGTGAGCGCGACCAGCGCTTCGGTCCGAAGCTGGCTGGCCGGGAGTCCCGACGGTTCCGCGTCATACACCAGACTCGAGTACCTGGCCTTCTTCAGCCGATCAACCAAATCGATAAGCGGGCTCAGTTCGGGTTGTTGCCGCCCTGCCACCGCTGCGCGGAGGGCACCCAGCGCCGCGATCTCACTGTCCGGCGCCAGGGTGACGCGGTGATCGGCATCCTTCGGACCCTTGCTCGGACCCACATCAACCGCGATCAGAGTACGACTCGCTCTCCCCTCCGGCGCCGCGAGTCCCTTTCGATCCGCCGAGTAGCGCTCCCTGAATCGCGGGTAACGTTCGGCAGGATCAACTCCCCAAAACACCACAACGTCTGCACGGTTGAACAACTCGCCCAGGGTGGCGGTCGCCCGGCCCCGCGTCTGCTGGGTGACGACTCCTGCCGCTACCGTATCGGAAGCGGGACTGTCGAGCCTTCCCCGAAGCCGGTCCGCGATGGCCAGCCCATAGCGGGCCGCTTCGATTGTGAGATCCCCGGCGAGATACACCATCGGACTTTTCGCCGCAGCCAATAGCGCCGCCGCTTGATCCAGTGCCTGCTCCAGTGTCGCCGACTTGCCGCCGATCAGCACTTTCGTCGGAACCACGCCGTCACCAAACCAGACCCGACCGAGATCACAGGCATTGTCCGCCTTTGCGATGCGTCCACCCTCGACCTCCAGAACGATGTCGTCGCAGGTGCAGCCGCACCCCAGGCAGGTCCGGTAGGGCAGCGTCGCTTTGTCCTTTGTCACGCTGCCCGTCCTGTCGAAGTCGTCAACTCGGCGTAAACCCTCTCGGCCCGAGCGCGAAGCCTGAGTTCGCATTCCGCCGCAGATGGAGCGGATGCGAAGACGGTACAGATCGGATGACCGGGTTGGATACGCTCGCCAGGCCAGGGAATGTCCGCGATGCTCGGGTCATCCAGCCAACGCCGAGTGTCTCCCGCCATCAAGGCACGGCGGGCGTAGACAATGGCCTTGCCTGTCGCGGGGAAGCGGCGAGGGATTTCCAGGGAGGCAGGCAACTTCTTTCGACAACCGAGCACGTGAAGCTGGAATGCCGAGACGCCGAAGGCCCGCTCGACCAGCTCGAGCGAAGCCGAGTAGCGCGGATTCACCTCGATAGGGAAGGGGACTCCATTCTGGGCGATGAAGTCCACGCCATTCACACCCTTGAGACCGCAGCTCCTGGCGACAACCTCAGCCACGGCCTTCGCTCGTTCGAAGAGCGCCTCCCCTCGCGGGAGATGGGAATCTTTGACCGGCGCCAGAATGTTGCCGCTGTACCAATACGCGGCTGCCCCCAGGTATCGAACTCCAATGAGTTGGCGGGT
>DATIOP010000201.1:0-9094 GCA_035472975.1 Gemmatimonadales bacterium | reverse complement strand
CGCCGCAGCTCGCCACCGAGAAGGAAGCCCGCGAAGTCGCGGAAGCCGCACGCGAAAAGGAGTGGCAGGCTCCAAGCTTCGTCCGCGAGATGTTCGATGGGAACTTCCGGGTCGATCTGATCCACCCCTACCCCGAACAGGATCCCGTCGAAGTCGAGCGTGCCCGCCCGTTCCTGGAGCGGCTCGAGGCCTTCATGCGGGACAAGGTGGACAGCGACAAGATTGACCGCGAAGGGAAGATCCCCGAAGAGGTAATTCAGGGGCTGCGCGACATCGGCGCCTTCGCCATCAAGATCCCGACCGAATACGGTGGATTGGGACTGAGCCAGACGAGCTACACTCATGCCATCGCTCTCGTGACCAGCCAGGACGGGAACCTCACGGCCCTGCTCTCCGCCGCCCAGTCGATCGGGGTGCCCAACCCGCTCAAACAGTTTGGAACGCCGGAGCAGAAGAAGAAGTACTTCCCTCGCCTGGCCAAAGGCGCGATCTCTGCGTTCGCGCTGACCGAGTCGAACGTGGGATCTGACCCCGCCGGTATGCAAACCACAGCGGAGCTCTCACCCGATGGACGGTCCTGGATACTGAACGGCGAAAAGCTCTGGTGCACCAACGGCACCATCGCCGAGTTGATGGTGGTGATGGCGCGGACCGGTCCGAAGAAAATCACGGCGTTCATCGTGGAGACGAGTTGGCCCGGCGTCGAAGTGGTGCAGCGGCTCCATTTCATGGGGCTCAAGGCACTGGAGAACGGCATCATCCGGTTCACCAACGTGAAGGTCCCGGTTGAGAACGTGCTCTGGGGCGAAGGTCGCGGGCTGAAGCTGGCGCTGATCACCCTCAACACCGGCCGCCTGACCCTGCCCGCGTCCTGCGTCGCCGCAGGCAAGCGCTGTCTCCAGATCGTGCGTGAGTGGGCGTCTACCCGGGTGCAATGGGGCCAGGCGATCGGGAAGCACGACGCCATTGCCCAGAAGATCGGGCGAATGGCGGCCGAGACCTTCGCGATGGAAGCGGTCTCCGACCTGGCTTCCGGCATGGCCGACAAAGGAGGCTTTGACATCCGGCTCGAGGCCGCGATGGCGAAGATGTGGAATACCGAGACCGCATGGCGAATCGCGGACGACACCCTTCAGATCAAGGGCGGACGCGGTTACGAGACTGCCGATAGCCTGAGGAGCCGCGGAGAAAAGCCCGATCCGGTCGAGCGCCTCATGCGAGACATGCGGATCAACCTGATCTTCGAGGGATCGAGTGAGATCATGCGGCTCTTCATCGCCCGGGAGGCGGTCGATACCCACATGCGGGTGGCCGGCGCCCTGATCGATCCCAAGGTCCTGGCAGGCGAGAAGGTGGGTGCCCTGCTCAAGGCGGGAGCCTTCTACGCCTTCTGGTATCCCAAGCTCTGGCTCGGTGTGCGAGGGTGGTTCGGCTTCGGCGAATTCGGCCGGCTGGCTTCGCACATGCGCTTTGTCGAGCGGTCGTCGCGACGGCTGGCCCGCTCGCTCTTCCATTGTATGGTGCGATTCGGTCCCATGCTGGAGAAGCGGCAGGCGGTCCTGGGCCGGCTGGTGGAAATTGGAGCGGAACTGCTCGCGATCGCCGCAGCCTGCAGCCGGGCACATGCGATGCTCACGAAGAATCCGCGGGAGGCCGGTCCCCGCGAGCTGGCCGACGTCTTTGCCCAGCAGGCGAGACTCCGGGTAGAGCAGAAGTTCCACGACCTATGGCACAACACCGACACGGCGACCTATACTACCGCGCTCCACGTGCTGGACGATCATTTCCGCTGGCTGGAAGAGGGGATCGTCCGGGAGTAAGCCTGGCCGAGCGTCACCTGCTAGTGATCAACGCTTAGAGGAGAGAAGGCATGGCCCTCGCCGAAGGAAAGACCCTGCCCTTCGTGGGTCCCGAGCAGGTGGACACCAAGGTGCTCGAGACCTTCGGCTACGACGGTCCGGACCAGGAGATCATCACCGAGACCGACGAGTTCAGCGCGGTGTGCCCCTACAGCGGGCTGCCGGACTTCGCCAAGCTTGTCATCAAATACATGCCGCGGAACCGCTGCGTCGAGCTGAAGAGTCTCAAGTACTACGTGGTGAGCTACCGGAACGTAGGGATCTTCCAGGAGCACGCGACCGCTAAGATGGCCGAGGATCTCTTCCAGGTACTGGAGCCGCAGTCGCTCGAGGTCACCACGGTCTATAACATCCGGGGCGGGTTTCTCACCACCTGCACGGTGCGGCTTCCCCGAAACGACTGATCATTCCTTCCAACGAGCCGGCCTGATCGCGTCGGCTCGCTTGGTCCTGCAGGATTTGGGTTTGCGCAGGACACCCGATTGGTCCGAACTTCTTTTTTGGGGGGGGGCCCAGTCCATCCGGTGCTTATCGCAGAAACGCACGACCAAATGAGAGAGACCTGACCCCTGTCAGGCGTCGCTGAGCAAAGATTTCTTTGCGTATCCCTTACCTCTCATCCTGTTCTCGAAGAGATTCGCGACGCTGGCGGCCAGGCGGTGAATTCAGCCGGGCGACCCCGAAGCACGAAAGTCCCAAAGTCCCCAGACCCTCACGAGCCTGTTGCGACCTTGAGACTTTCCGCTCGACCTGCTTAGCGGCGCTAGATGCACATCCAAACATCATCACATCCCAACACCCCAACATCCCAACATCCGTACATCTAGTTCCCCACCAGCCCCGGCGACGGCTTGACCACGACCGGCGGAGTTGCCGGACGCTTGGGCCCCCGCGGTAACAGCTGACCCAGGTTCGCCAACTCGTACGCCGTCACCGCCATCACCGCCGACGCCTGCATCAGGTCCGGTCCCACGGCGTGCTCGTAGGTGTCACTCTGCGAGTGGTGAGTGTGATTGTAGCCCCGTGAGATCTGGTCAAAGTTCCAGGCCGGCACGCCGTAGGGAATGAACGACAGGTGGTCCGTGCCCCCCTTGTTCCCCTCTCGTACTTCCTTGGCACCCATGGACGCGACCGGTGCCAGCAACGAGTCCCACAGGGCGTGATCGTCGTTCCGTCCCTGCAGCGCCTGGCCGGTGATCGCACCGGTGCCATTGTCCAGCACCAGCACCGCCTGGATGCTGTCCATATCCGCGGCGTGGGCGGCGGCATAGGCGTTGGAGCCGAGCAGACCTTCCTCTTCGCCAGTGAACAGGATGAACCGGATCGTGCGGCGCGGCTTGAGGCCGGACTGTGCGATCACCCTGGCAGCCTCGAGGACCACCATTGAACCGGTTCCGTTGTCGGTAACGCCTGTGCCCAAGTCCCAGCTGTCGAGGTGAGCACCCAGAATCACCACCTGCCCCGGCAGCTCACTCCCCTTGATCTCGGCCACCGTATTCCACTGGGTGACGGTCGACTTGCCAAACTGATTGTCGACTCGCGCCTCCACCTTGGGCGTCATCCCCGCCTGGAGCTGACGATCGAGCATCGCGTAATCTTCGTGCGAGATGACGATGTTGGGTAACGTCGAGACCCGGTTGGGTGAGCCGCTCATATTCATGAGCGCCTGCTCCTTGGCCCCATCGGTCAGGGTCCCCAACGCTCCCGCCTTCTTGAGCACGTAGAGGGCGTCCAGCGCGAACTGCCGGCGCTTCTCCATCGCGGCCTGCGAGGTATCCGCCGGCGGCTGGAAGCGGCGGGCACGCTCGGCCGCCTGCGCCGCGGAATCCTCCGCGGTCATCGGAATCCCGTCGGTATTCCAGACCGGGAAGGGTGCCGCAGGGAGGATCCACTTCCCCTTCACCTTGTCCTGATAGACCGCGAGGCTTTCGGGCATCGAGAAATTGGCGCGCATGACGGTACCCACCAGCGTTTTCCCATTGGTACCGGCGGTCCAGGCCCAGCTGTGTCCGGTGATCTGACGGGGGAACGGTTCGAGCAGGCGGACCTGGATCGGGCCCCGCTCCCAAGTCACTCCGAAGTTCCATGGCTCGAGCGTCGCGGTTAGGCCGTAGCCCTGGAACTTGGACGCCGTCCAGTCATTGGCCTTTCGCGCCGCCGCGGAGCCGGTGAGACGGGGGCCGATGGCATCGGCGAGATACTGCAGGCTGGCCATCACCTCGGAGTGGTTCATGGCCTGATCGATCAGGGCTCCAGCCCCGGCTGTGTCGACCTGGACCTGAGCGTGTAGCGGCAAAGCGATCGCCAGCGCGGCGGCGACAGTTAGCGAAGATCTCACTGTGGAGAGGCTCCTCAAGGAAGGCGGGGTTGAGGTTGGTCGGGCGAAAGCCGCTATAGAGTCGCCAGTCGACTCACCCCGAGCAAGTCCATCCTGGGAATCGAAACGTTCCCCTCCGCAACAACCGGAGTTGCAGCGTCCCGCCCTCGCCCGTAATGTGCTAAACCATTTTTACTCATTACAGCCACACGGTGGGTCCGCCATGCGCTCCCTGACGCTGTACCTCGTCGCACTGAGCTTGAGTCTTCCTCCTTCTCTTCCAGCGCAGGGCAGCTGCTGGACGATTCCGGACACGAGCGCGATCAAAGACAGCGTCCGCGTGACGCACGCCGCGGGACCGCGGGTCCTCCATGCAACCGCGCTGGGTGCCAATCAACCTGTCACGGATGGGAAGCTCGACGACCCTGCCTGGTGTGAGGCGCCAGCCGACAGCGACTTGGTGCAGACCAGTCCCAACCCGGGCGCGCTCGCAACACTACCGGCATTAGTTCGAGTGATGTACGACGACGCAGCGGTGTACGTGGCCGTCCGGCTCTTCGACCCGAGTCCCGATTCGATGCTCGCTCCCTATCCCCGTCGCGACGACGAGAACACTTCAGACTGGGTCTTTGTCGAGGTAGACACCCGGTTTGACCGGCGATCGGGCTACAGCTTTGGGCTCAACCCAAGAGGCGTTCAGGTTGATGGCACGTGGTCCAACGACGTCGACTTCGACACCGCGTGGAACGGAGTCTGGAGCGGCGCCGCACGGATGGATTCCGCGGGCTGGGCGGCCGAGTACCGCATTCCATGGTCTCAGGTGGCGCTGGGGCGAAGCACTGTGGGAGCCCCGCTCACCTGGGGCATTAACGTCTATCGCTACATCCCTCATCGTGGAGAGTCGGACAACTGGTCGCCACGGCTACCTACGGTGGTGGGCATCGTCTCCCACTTCAATCAGCTGCAAGGGCTGACAGTTCCTCGGCATTCAGGAAGTCTCGAACTGGTGCCCTACGGCGCGGCGAGCGGAACCCGCAGTCCCACCGGCTCGAGCCAGGACGCGACCGGAGGCGGTGATCTCCGGTTCCGGCCCACACCTTCGACGTTTGTCGGACTATCGATTCATCCCGACTTTGGTCAGGTTGAGGCCGACCCTTCGCAGGTGAACCTCACCACGTTTGAGACCTTCTTCCCCGAACAGCGGCCCCTCTTTCTCGAAGGCGCCGACGTCTTCCAGTTCAACTCCCAGCTCGGCTTCGCCTCCCGCGGCACTTCGTTCGACCAGGAAAGTCCCTTCTACTCGAGGCGCATCGGACGTCCACCGCACGGCTCGGTCCCCGACGCTGCGCTGAGCGCCGAGGTGCCTCAGGCGACAACTCTGCTCGGCGCGGGGAGGTTCTCGGGTCGGATGGGGGAATGGTCTGGCGGAATCTTCTCCGCCGTGACCGATGAAGAGGATGCCAGGTATGTGGATCCCACCGGTGTGGACCGTCGGCTCACGGTCGAACCGCTGACCAGCTTTACGGTCGCTCGGACCACACGCGAGTTTCGAGGTGGCGCCAGTGCCGTCGGAGTCATGGGCACCTTCGTCAATCGAGCGAACATGACCTCGAGTCTCGACTCGCTGCTGCCCAGCTACGCCATCGTCCTGGGCAGCGACTTCCGCCATCGCTTCGCGGGAGACCGCTACGAGCTGAGTGGCTTCGCGCTGGGCAGCCGGGTTGAGGGGAGTGCGGAAGCTATCGAAGCGATCCGGCTCGACCCGCGGCATGGATACGGGCGCCCCGATCTGCCGAATCCCGATGACAGCACCACCAGTCAAACGAGTCTGACCGGCGGCTCGGCGCAGGCCCGGATCGCCCGAGTGGCCGGGAGTCTGCTCTGTGATATCGCCGGCCGGGTGGTAACACCCGGATTCGAAATGAACGATCAGGGGTTTCAGCGGAACGCCAACTGGTTGCTGCTCGCCGGAACCTGGCGGTACCGGGTGTACCGACCCGGCCACACGATCCGCCGGTGGTCCGTCGGATCGAATCAACTCGGCATCGGGTGGACCTTCGATGGAGAGCAACGTGCTGCGATCGCCAACCTGAGCGGCTCGCTGGATTTGCGGAATTACTGGGGAGGGTCACTTTCCCTGGATCACGAATTTCCGGTGACGGATCCCGAGGTGCTGCGTGGCGGGCCAGCACTCCCCATCCCTGCAAGAAATCGGATCACCGCGACCGCGTACACCGACTCTCGGAAACGATGGCAGATCACTGTTACCGGGAGCGGGGAGCGTGAATCGAAGAGCGAATCCCTGGTCGGGAGCCTGTCCCTGGACTTCGGGGGATTCGTGACCGATCGCTTGCAGCTGGGCATCTCGCCCTACGTGGCGTCCGCCACCGAGGGATGGCAGTACGTCGACCAGCCCATCGATGCCTCCGGAGTGCGCCGTTACTTCCTCGGCCGGCTGGAGCAGACGACCACTTCGCTCACGGCACGAATGACCTACGCATTCTCACCGAAACTCACGCTGCAACTTTACACCCAGGCATTCCTGAGCGGTGGGGCGTACGATCGTTTCAAGGAAGTGGTCGCGAAGCAGGTTCATGAAATCGCTCCGGCGCGAATCACCCACGACGTCCAGGCTGGTCAATACATCGTCGATCAGGGGACCGCGACTACCGCGACCTTCAGCGAGCCGGCATTTTCGGAGCGGGACTTGAACCTGAATGTCGTGCTGCGCTGGGAGTTTCTACCCGGTTCGACGCTCTACTGGGTGTGGACTCGACGGGGCAGCGATCCGACCACTCAACCGTTCGATCTTCACCAGGACCTGAATCGCCTGTGGAATGCTCCTGCCTCCGATGCCCTGCTGGTGAAGATCAGCTATTGGATCGCGACCTGACCCGATGAGCGGCGCCGCGACCCTCGCACTGATCAGCGGGCACCTCGCCCTCGACTTCGCCAACACGGCGGGCTGGCACGCCAGCGACCACCGAAACGAATGGCTCAACACATACGGGGACTTCGTCGCCTGGACGAGACACGCGGGGGGTTTGCCCGCGAAGGAAGCGACGGCCCTGCTGCAACTCGCCGACAAGCATCCTGGGAAAGTACAACAGGCCTTTGCGAAGGTTCTGCAGCTGCGCGAGGCGGACTATCGAGTCTTCGCGGCACTTTCGCAGGGACGGCTACCGCCGCAGGCCGACTTGGACCAGCTCCACACCGCTCGCATCGCGGCACTCGAGGCGGCTCGCTTCGCTCCCGGTGCCGATGGGCGACCCGTGCTTGACTGGTCGCCCGGGAGCACCGATCTCCTCCGCCCGATCCACCCGGTCATCGTCGCCGCGACCGATCTGCTCGGAGCTGACGATCTCAGGCGACTCCGCCAGTGTGGCAACCATCCATGCGGCTGGCTTTTTCTCGATCGGAGCCGGAACGGCTCCCGCCGGTGGTGTTCCTCGACCGAATGCGGGAATGCCACGCGAGTGCGTCGCTTTCGCGCGAAGCAGGGCTCGAGCTAGTTCACCTCTCCGGCGAAACGCGGGAATGGCGCCGGCGCGGCAGCGCCATGACATAGCCCGTGACCACACTGACGAGAGCAGTCCCGGCGATAAGGATCATCATTCCCTCAATCGTGCCTCGGCTCGCATTTACGCCGCGCAGCACTCCGAAGGTGTGCAGCCCGCCCATCACGTTCCTGAATCGCTTGAGCTTGTCGGTAACCCGTGCGGCGCCACTGGCCTCGATCTCCACGACCGTGGATGCCTCGTCGGAGAAAACGACACGGTATCCCGACGCACCCTCGCCCGAACCGAGACGCTTCGCCTTTGCCGGCGCGGAGACCCCCGACACCAGCCTCGCGATCACCGTGGCCAGAGAGTCGTTGATCACGACCAACTCTCCGCTCCGAGCGTCGACCAGGACGGTCCCCGAAGCGGTCGAGAGCTTGTAAACCGGCGCCGTGCCGATTGGGATCAGGTCAATCCGGGTGACCGGCGCGCTGCTCTTGGCCGAAGCCTGCGCCGGCGAAATCACGGCGGCGCTAAAATCGAGCCGAGGGGTCGGCGGAATCGGCGGTCGAGGGCCGCTCACCATGATGATGCCGGTGAAAAGCCACATCGCGAGGATCACTCCCACGCTGACCCCGATCCATTTGTGCCACTTGTAAATGAGCTTTAGCACCGCGACTCCGCGTCATAATGTTGTGTCGCACTGCCCTGCCCCTCGCCCACCAGCCGTTCCGCTAACACGCTGATCTGCGCCGCCCCAGGCACGGACTCGATCCACTCAGCCGGCACCGCCGACTCGCCGTCGCGCGCTCCCATAAGGCCACCGGCAATCGCCGCATTGGTGTCGGTATCTCCTCCGGCATTGACCAGCCAGACCAATCCCCGGCGGAGGTTCGGCTCATGGTAGGCAAACCAGAGCGCGATCTCCATCGCATGAACCGCATATCCCGCATCGGGCCCCTGGACGGGGAGATCGTCCCGAGTCTCGAGTGGGACCCGTCGCGCTGCGGCGAGCAGCTCGTCGGGCGCATCGTTGTTGCGCAGCGCTTCGATCACGTCGGGGATGAAGTCGCGCTTCCCGAGAAGAAATCTCGCGGCCGCGACGTTCACAGCCACCGCCCCCCAGGCACATCGTTCGTCGGGATGCGTCAGAATCGTGGTGTGATAGGTCCCGCTCACCAGGTTGGCCGGTGTTCTATGAGTCGCCAGCGCTACCGGAAGACAGCGAGACAGCGGTCCGTTCCCCGCCTGCCCGCCGGTGCTGCCGGGTGGAGAATCGTGCTGCGCGATGTGTTCCAGCGCGGTTCGAGTCCAGATTCCGATCCCCCGGCCATCCCGCCGCATCCATTCGATCCAGCGCCGGGCCAGGCGCCGGAAATCCATCTCCGGCTGAAGCAGCTCCTCGGCGAGCACCAGGG
>DATIOP010000200.1:0-6248 GCA_035472975.1 Gemmatimonadales bacterium | reverse complement strand
CGAAGCGATCGGGCGGCGGGTGGCAGTGGCTGCGAGGGTGAAAGTATGACGGTAAGACGGCTGGGGTGGACAGGACGGGCGAGTCGGACGGGACGGTCAAACCTGCTCTGGACCGTCCTGACCGCCTTTTCCGCCCTGTCCGTCTCGTCCGCCCCGAGCGCACACGCACAGGTCAACTCCGACACCGTCATCGAACGAGCCGCGAGGGCCTACCAGCAGCTCAGCTCGTTCCAGGCGGACTTCCGTCAGGTCATCTCCGATTCGATGATCGGCACCTTCGAGAGCAAGGGGAGGCTGCTGCAGGCCGGTACCGCCTCGTTCGCGATGCGCTTCACCGATCCCAACGGCGAGGCGATCGTGATGGACGGCGAATACATCTGGATCTATACCCCGAGCACGACGCCAGGGCAGGTCGTCCGCACACCGATTCCCAAGGACGCGACGTACGGTCCCAATGTTCTGGCCTGGCTTCTCACCAAGCCAGTGGAGCGCTATCAGACCCGGTATGTGCGCGAGGACGCCGTAGGAGGGCGGAGCGCCGATGTAGTCGAGCTCACTCCGCTCGACCCAACGCTACCGTTCCGGACCGCGATTCTGTGGATCGACCGGTCCGACAATCTGCCGAGGAAGCTGGAGATCCAGGAGAAGACCGGTACCAACCGGACCCTGGTGCTGAGCGGAGTGATGATCAACCGGCGTCCACCCCCGAATTCCTTCACCTTCAACGTGCCATCCGGGGTCCGGGTTATCGAGCAGTAGCGGCGGCGCCGTTCAATAGCGCTTCCATTTTCGAAGCCTGGGACTCTTCCAGCCCTCCCTCTCTCGCCAGAGCCAGCGCGGCACGCCCTAACTCGGCATAGACTCGACGGTCTTCACCTTGGAAGGCCTCGAGATGCGCGCGAACCGTCGCCAGGTCGCCACGCCGGATCGGTCCGGTGAGCGCCGCCACGGGACTGAATTCCGCGAGGTTGTCGACCGCGCCCTTGAGCAGCGGGAGATAGATCTTTCTCGCCACCTCGGGTGAGACTCCCGCCTCGCGCGCCACCCGCTCCGCTATTGACCCCAGCACGGTGGTGTAATTGGCGACCAGGCTCGCCGCCGCATGGTAGCGGGGCTTGGCCGACGCCTCGATCCGGATCGGGATCATTTTCAGGCTCCGCGCCAGGCGTTCGGCCTGCTGCAGCGCCGGTTCGTCGCCTTCGATCATGGCATAGACACCCTGCAAGCGCTCAACCGCGGTGGCCGGATCGGCCAGGGTCTGCAGCGGATGCATGGAACCCAAGCCGGCTTTGGTCTCTCTGAGCGGCGCCAGGGCAAGATGATCCAGCAAGCCCGATATGTGGAGCACCGCCTGCTCCCGCGTCACCGCTCCCGCCTCGGTCAATTGACGCGCCACCGCGGTGACGGCGTCGTCCGGCGTCGCGATGATCACCACCTCGGCGCCGTTGGTTACGGCGGAGATATCCCCGGTCTGCAGCAGCAGCGAAGCCGCCACCGGACGCTCGCTTCGCGCAAAGAGTGCCGCGGAGTAGCCTCGCCGCTGCAACGCCAAGCCAAGGCCCTGCCCCATTCGTCCCGCGCCAATGATTGCAATTCTCGGCCTAGCCACCCAACCCCTCCTTGATCAGCAGGACGCCCATGACACAGAATGTCGTGGCAAAGAACCAGAAGAGTTTCTGAGGACTCAGGGTACGGTTGAGTCGTACCCCCAGCGGAATACTGGTCACGGCCCCGATCGCCAGGGGGACGGCCATTCGCGCATCAACGAATCCCACCATCCAGGGTGACACCGGCGGACCCGCCCCACCAGTCATGTAGCCGATGCTCCCCGCGAGCGTGGTGAGACAGACACCAGCCAGTGCCGTTGGAGCCACCGCCTGTACCGGCATGCGTCCAACGTACAGCAGCACCGGAACGGCGATGAGGCCTCCTCCGATGCCGAGCAGACTGCTCATCCCGCCGCCGAAGAAGCCGGCGAGTCCCAGCCAGGCCGAAGAGTGCGGCGGATGCTCGTGGTGAACCGGATGCGGAATCCTGGCGCGTCTCGCCATGTCCGCCGCCGATACCAGAAGGAACACCCCGAAGGCCGCGCGGATCCAATGTAGCTCATGGACCTTGGTCAGGAGTCGCGCGACAAGGAAGGCGGAAAGGATTCCGGGAACCGCGTAGGCGGTGGCCGCCCTCCACACAACCGCCTTCACCCTTGAATAGTGCCAGGTGCCGAAAGTCGATGTCACGAACGCAACGCCCAGACTCGTGGCATGCGCCACCACGGTCTGGGCGGAGACGGTCACCGGTGCCGACCGGTAAACCACATACATGAAGGGGACCATCACGACACCACCGCCGATCCCGGCCAGGGCGGAGAGGATACCGACCGCGATCCCGGTCCCGAGGGCCGCGGCGATTTGTGTAGCCTCTCCGATCGGTCAGTTCCTCCCGGACGAGCCGGCCTGCGACATCGCCAGACCCATGAGGTCCTTCGGAGTCTGAGCCTTCTTAAGCAGTTCGAGGGCGTCTTGCATCTGCCTGTCGTCCTGAGCCCGGCGGCGGAACTCTGCCGTGCGACCAAAGACGTACCGCGACACTTCGTATCCCAGCTGCTGGTCGATCAGATCCGACGCCCCGCTGAAGGTCTCGTCGGTGAGCTTGGCGCCCCGGGCACGAAGCCTGGTCAGCACTTCGGACCGCATCGCCGGCGTGACCTTGAAGTCTTCGCTGGTGATGGTCTTCTGGTTCTTGAGCGCGAGGGCGTAGGAGGTCAGCGCGTCCCGGTATTCCGGGAACTTGGGACCGAGCGCCGTGGCGAACGCCTTCTCCGGGGCCGTGAGCGTATCCTGGCGGATCACGATGTCGGGAACGATGCCGCCTCCACCGCGCACCGTCCTGCCGCCGTCGGTGTGGAAGCTCGGCCGCTCAGTGGTATCGGCTGCGGTGCTGTCCGGGGTGCCGTCGGCCTCGTTCTGGGCCTGCTGGAACTGATCCTCTTCGTTCTTCGCGATGCGCTGGATGGTGCGGCCACTCGGGGTATACCAGCGCCCGGTCGTGAGCTTGAGTGCGGTGTTGTCGGAGAAGGGGTAAAGCGTCTGGACCAGACCCTTACCAAAGGTCGGCACACCCACTACCACCGCGCGATCGTGGTCCTGCAGCGCACCGGAGATGATCTCGGCGGCGCTCGCGGTTCCCTCGTTGACCAGTGTCACGATCGGCAGGTTGGGCCACTCTTGCTTCAGCTCGTCGGCATAGTGCTTGGTCGAGCCCTTGGCCCGGCCCCGGGTTGATACGATCTCCTGGGACGGATCGAGGAAAAGATCGGCCACCCGAACGCCCTGATCGAGCAGGCCTCCCGGATTGCCCCGCAGGTCGAGAATCAGTGACTTCATGCCCTTGCCAAGCAGCGCAGTGATTTCGGAACGCAGCTCGTTGGTGGAGGTCTCCGCCACCGGATTCAGTGAGATGTAGCCGACACCGCCCGGGAACATCGTTCCCGGCGGGACCGAGCGGACGTGGATCTGGGCCCGGTTCAGGTTGTAGACCATCGGGGTGGCCATTCCGGCCCGGCGGACTTTCAGCTCGACGTCGCTGCCCGGCTGGCCGCGGAGAGCCTTGACCGCCTGATCGTTGTTCCAGCCCTCAGTGGATTTGCCGTTGACCATGATGATCTGGTCACCGGTTTCGATCCCGGCTCGCTCAGCGGGAGTCTCGGGGAGCGGCGCCACGACGGTGATCCACCCATCGCGCACATCGATCTGGATGCCCAGACCGCCATAGTTACCCGTGGTCGTCTCGGTTAGCGCTTTGTAGTCGTCGCCCTGCAGGAGAACGGAGTAGGGATCGTGCAGCTCCTCGAGGAGGCCATTGGTGGCCTTGTCGTAGAGCTCTCCCTGCCCGATCGAATCGACGTAATAGGCACTGACGTGGGACAAAACGTCGTCAAATAAGCGGGCGTGCTGGTACACGTTGCCGTCGCTGGCGGTGCCGCGCTGCAGCAGCCAACCGCCAGTGAAGAACGACGTCACCGCCACCAGAAGAATCAGGACCCAACGCTGCCGCATAATCACCTCCATACTTGCCCGGTACGGCGCACGCTGCGCCGCCTCGGATCATGAACGGTAAATTAACTCGACTGGGGCTTGGCCGCCGCCCGAGCCTGTACCACTTCATCCCAGGCTCGGTGCAAGACCTGTTCCGGTGACTGTGCACCGTCGAGGTGCACAATGCCATTACCGTGCGCCAGACGAAAGGTTTCGGCTACCCGCTGGTGAAATCCGTCGTCCTCGCGCTCGATCCGGTCGAATGCCGCACCGGCCTTTTGAATGCGGGAGAGCCCGGTGCGCGGTGGAACGTCGAGGATCAGGGTGAGGTCGGGGTGCAGCCCGCCGGTGGCGGCTCGGTTTGCACTCTGTACCAGCGATTCATCGAGCCCACGGCCCCCGACTTGATAGGCGAAGGTGGACAGCTCGAATCGATCCGCCACCACGACGTTTCCGGCTTCGATCGCGGGACGAATCTTCCTGGCCACTAGATCGCCCCGCGCGGCAAGGAAGAGATACAGCTCCGAAATCGGGGCCAGCTTGCTCTCCGGTTCCAGCAATATCCGGCGAATCGCCTCGGCGGTCTCGGTTCCCCCTGGTTCCCGCACCACCAGCGGTTCCGTCCCCTCCTGCCGCAGTCGGGCCGCCAGCCCCGAAATCAGCGTGGATTTTCCGGCCCCTTCTGGTCCCTCAACCGCCAAGAAGAAGCCGTGACTCATCCGAGGGTGATGATATTGCTCGTGGCACCCTTCTCGATCCCCTGGCCAATCAGCTGATTCACCTTGATCATCAGCTTCTCGAAGTTGGCGCGCGCCACGGCATAGGCCTGCCCCGTGGTGCTCACCTCGAGTTCCCGGACCGCCTTTTCGTATGCTTCCGCGGTGGCCTGGTCGGGCATCTGTCCCTGGGCGACGAGATCATCCACCTGCTTGGCCAGGCTCTGAATCGTATCGAGCTTGGCAACCGTTTCCTTGTCGTCGCGGAGACTGGTTTCAGCCCGCCGCAACGCCTTGCATTCAGGGGTCTGCCCGATGAGGCGCCCGAGCTCTTCTGCCTTTTCCCAGATCACGCCGTTTCGCTCCTCCGCGCCAGGACATAACGGGCGCGGCCAAAGAGGTCTTCATACACACTGACGTCCACCCAGCCGGCCTCGGTCGCGAGACCGGCGACTGCGGGCGCCCGCGAGCAGTCCACTTCCAATCCCAGCAATCCGCCAGTGCGCACGACATCCCGCGCCTGCACCACCAGCCGGCGAGTCGTGGCGAGACCATCGGGACCGTCCGAGAGAGCGCATTCCGGCTCCCAGTCTCGGACCGAGCGATCCATTCCCTGATACTCGCCCGAAGTAAGATAGGGTGGATTGGAGACCAGCGCGTCCCACCTTTCCCCGCGCAGCGGTTCGCAGAGATCCCCTTCCACAAACTCGACCGGGAGGCCCAGGCGGTCGCGATTCTCACGAGCAAGGGCCAGCGCCTCGGGCGAGCGGTCCACCCCGACTACTTGATCGAACTCGCCCTCATCGGCGAGGCTCAGCGCTATGCAGCCCGAGCCGGTCCCGATATCGGCAATGCGGCCGCGGGATACCCGGGCGAGCACCAGCTCGACCAGCCCTTCGGTTTCAGGCCGGGGAATCAATGCCCGCCGGTCGGAAGCGAGGGTCAGCCGGCGGAAGCCTGCTATCCCCGTGACATACTGGATCGGCTCCCCTGCGGCGAGGCGAAGGACGGCGGCCTCGTAGCGGGCGCGCAACGATTGATCCACTGGGTCGTCCCGGAGCGGCAACACCTCAGCCCGAGAATGGCCCTGCAGGTCGGCCCAGAGCCGCCGTGCCTCGCGGCGCGGCTCGGCGATTCCGGCCGCTTGCAGCCGGAGCGCCGCCTCCTCGAGCAAGGCGCGGAGCGGTTGCGTAGTGTCAGGCACTCATCATCTCCTGCCTGCTGGCCATGCGCAGCGCGTTCACCAGCTCGTCGAGGTTTCCGTCCATGACCCCCGGAAGGTCGTATACCGAGAGATTGATGCGGTGATCGGTCACCCTGCTCTGGGGGAAGTTGTAGGTCCGGATCTTCGCGGAGCGGTCTCCGGTTCCGACCATCGCGCGGCGATCGCGGGATCGTGCCGCTTCCTGCTCCGCGATCATCCGGTCCAGCAGCCGGGCCCGCAATACTTCCATCGCCTTGAGCTTGTTCTGCAACTGCGACTTCTGATCCTGTTGGG
>DATIOP010000199.1:0-14704 GCA_035472975.1 Gemmatimonadales bacterium | reverse complement strand
TTCGACGGGATGACCCTGGAGCACGGTCCCAACCGGACCGTGCTGACCGGCGACGTCCGTGACCAGGCGCAGCTGTACGCTCCCGCACCAGGCCCTGACTCTCGCCTTCACGCTCTTCAGCGATATCGCTCAAGTCCGCGCCACGGCGAAGATCCTCGAGCAGCTCTACCAGATTTTCATCTCCAATGGGTGCACCCTCACGGAGATCAACCCTCTGGTCAGTACTCCCGACGGGAAGGTGCTCGCCCTCGACGCCAAGGTAACCATCGACGACAACGAGCTCGACCGCCGGCCGGACCTGGCCCAACTGCGGGACGAGAGTGCCGAGGAGCCGAGCGAGGTCGTGGCGCGCAAAGCGAACCTCACCTTCATCAAGCTGAGCGGGAACGTGGGTTGTGTCGTGAACGGGGCGGGTCTTGCGATGGCCACCATGGACCTGGTGAAATACTACGGCGGTCAGCCGGCCAACTTCCTCGACATCGGCGGCAGCTCCAATCCGGAGAAGGTGGTCAACGCGCTCAAGATCATCACCGGCGATCCCGAGGTGAAGGCAATCCTCTTTAACATCTTCGGCGGGATTACCCGCACCGATGACGTCGCGAACGGAATCCTCACGGCGATGAAGCAGTTCAAAGTGAACGTGCCTCTTGTCATCAGACTCACCGGCACCAATGAAGAAGAAGCTGTTCGGATCCTGAAGGCCGCAGGGATGCAGGCCCTTAACGACATGGATGAAGCGGTTCAGAAAGTGGTTGAAGTGGCAAAGGGGGCGGCATGAGCATCTTCGCCGACGGGAACACCCGCCTCATCGTCCAGGGCCTCACCGGCCGTGACGGCTCCTTCCACGCCAAGCAAATGCTCGAGTATGGTACCCGGCTCGTCGCCGGGGTCACTCCGGGGAAGGGAGGTCAGACCTTCGCCCCCGGGGTTCCGATCTTCAATACCGTCGCCGAGGCGGTTCGGGCGACCGAAGCGAATGCCTCGGTGATCTACGTGCCGCCAATGGGCGCGGCCGGAGCGATTTTCGAGGCCGCCGACGCTGGGATCTCTCCCATCGTGTGCATCACCGAAGGCATGCCCGTCCTGGATCTCACGAAGGTCATGCCGTACGTGAGGGAGCGGGGTGCCCGTCTGATTGGGCCGAACTGCCCCGGGCTGATCACCCCAGGGGCGTGCAAGATCGGAATCATTCCCGGGAACATCTGTATTCCGGGGCGGGTGGGGTTGGTCTCCCGAAGCGGGACCCTCACCTACGAGGTGGTGCATCAACTCACTCGGAACGGGATGGGCCAGAGTAGCTGCGTCGGAATCGGCGGCGATCCGTTGATCGGCACCAATTTCATCGACTGCCTGCGGGGCTTTCAGGACGACTCGGAAACCGATGCCATTGTCATGCTGGGCGAGATTGGTGGAACCGACGAGCAGAACGCCGCCGCCTTCGTGAAGGAGTATGTCACTAAGCCGGTGGTCGGATTCATCGCGGGCCAGACCGCTCCGAAGGGACGTCGCATGGGCCACGCAGGGGCGATCATCTCCGGCTCCTCGGGCACGGCGGAAGAGAAGATGGCGGCATTCGAGGCGGCTGGAATCGGGGTCATGCGCCGCCCCGCGGACGTGATCGCGCTTCTCCGACAAAAGATGTGACCGCTGCCGGGCTGCTGAGTCCCCGCCGCGTCCTCGTTCCGCTCGAGGCGCGCAGCCTTCCCGAGGCGGTCATGAAGCTGGTGGCCGCGAGCGCCGCCGACGGGATGGTCGCGGACATTAGCCGGCTGGAGAGTGTGATTGCGGAGGCTTCCCCCGAAGACACGCTTACGGTGGGAGCGGATTTCTTCCTTCCGCACTTCAGGACCGACGCGGTCTCGAGTGTGGTGGTCGCGCTGGGAGTCGCGCCGAAGCCGATTCCCCGTTCGCCCAAGGCGAGACGCAGAGCGCGCGGAGTGCTGCTTGTCATAGCACCTGTGAAGGAGGCCGCTGCCTACTTGCAGACCGTCGCGGCGTTTGCCCGGGTACTGGCCGATGCCGATTCGAGAAAGGCCATCTTCGGCGCGACCAGCCCGGAAGAGGTGCTTGCGGTTCCCGCGTTGCGTGAGCTGATGATCGAAGGCCCGCTTCGGGTGGGAGACATCATGGCGCCGGTGATCAGCATCGCGCCCGAGACATCTCTCGGTGATGCCGCCGCGTTGATGGTTCGGCGGAGTCTTGAGGCGCTGCCGGTGGTGGGGCAACGCAATGAGGTCCTGGGAGTTGTCTCCCAGGCGGAGCTGCTCGATTACCTGGTGCCGTCCTACATCCAGCAGTTGACCACCGGCAAGGTGATGGCGGTGCGAAAGGTCACCGGTCGAATGACCGCCGATCCACGGGACTTGCCGGTTCGCGAGGCCATGCGACGCAATGTCATCTGCGTAGACGAGCATCAGACCGTCGCCGAAGCCGCCGCCCTGATGGCCCACAAGGATCTCGACCGGATCCCCGTGGTGAAAGAAGGAGCACTGGTCGGCATCCTCGCCCGCAGCGACCTGGTTCGGAAGGTGATTGGCAGTGTCAAACGTGAGTCATAGCGATCGGTAACTACACCAGCGGAGGCAGAGTGGCAGGCAACATCACCCTTGGCATCGTGAAACCTGATGCGGTTGAGACCGGGAAGACCGGCCTCATCATCGCTCACCTCCAGAAGGAGGGCTTCGTCCTTCGCGCCGCTCGGCTGGTTCGACTGACTACTGCCCAGGCGGGAGCCTTCTACGAGGTACATAAAGGCCGGCCATTCTACGACGATCTTGTCGCCTTCATGACCAGCGGGCCCTGTCTTCCGATGGCCTTGGAACGGGCGGATGCCGTAGCCCATTTCCGGAAGGTCATTGGAGCGACTGATCCCGTCGAGGCGGCACCCGGGACCATCCGGAAACTGTACGCCGAGTCCAAGGGCCGGAACGCGGTGCATGGGTCGGACAGCGACGAGAATGGGGCACGCGAGGTGGGTTTCTTCTTCCCGGAAGGAGAGCTCGCCGGCCTCTGGAGATAGGCCAAACGGGGGCGGCCAACTTGACCCAAGTCGTTGTCCTGACTAACATTCGCGGCTATGTTGGTGATCGACCTGAGGGACCTTCATAAGGGGCCGGTGGAGACTGTGGGGCGGCTTGAACCCGCCGACCCGGCCTTTGAAGGGTTAGGGCTCGAGTTGGATGGGCCGGTCGAAGTGCGGGGCCGTCTCCAGGAGACTGGGCAGGCCGAGTTTTTCTGGCACGCCACGCTTACCGGCCGCTTTCGCGGGGCCTGCCGGCGTTGTCTCACGGAGTTCACCTATTCGTTCGCCACGGACGTGGATGCGCTCTTCAGCGCCAACCCGGACGCCGCGGACGACCCCAGCGTTTATCCCTTGGACCAGCCAGTGTCCCGAGTGGATGTTCGCCACGCGGTGCGCGAGGAGCTGGCGCTCTCGTCCACCGGGTTCCCGCTGTGCCGGGAGGACTGCGCCGGGCTCTGCAGCCGGTGCGGAGCCGACCTGAACGCCGGACCGTGCTCGTGCACGGCCTCGGCCGAAACGAACTGAGGATCGGATGGCTGTTCCCAAGCGAAAACTCTCCAAGTCTCGCAAGCGGCTTCGTCGCGGTCATCACAAGGCCGCCGTGCTAGCGCACCAGGCCTGTCCCCGCTGCGGCTCGCCCAAAATCCCGCACCGCGTCTGCGGCACCTGCGGGTATTACCGCGGCAAGAAGATGGTCGAGGTCGAGGACGCCTGAGGGTGATTCGCATCGCTCTCGACGCCATGGGGGGCGATCACGCCCCGCAGGCCGAGATCGAAGGGGCGATCCTGGCCCTGACGACGTTGCCGGCGACCCTCCGGATCGTGCTGGTTGGCAAGGCGGACGTCATTGAGGCCGAGCTCGCCCGACGCCCGGAGGCAGACCGGAGCCGTCTCGGCGTCTGTCACGCCCCCGACGTCATCGCGATGGACGAGAAACCCCTCTCGGCGGTCCGCAAGAAGCCCCAATCCAGCATTTCGGTCGGCCTCGGCCTGTTAAAGGCGGGTGAGGCCGACGCGTTCATCTCTGCCGGCAACACCGGCGCGGTTCTCGCCGCGTCCACCATCCTGCTCGGGCTTCACGACGGCGTCGAACGCGCTACCGTCGGGACACTCTTCCCGACTTCAGATGTGCCGTGCCTCGTCGTTGATGGTGGGGCGAATGTGGACTGCACTTCTCGGGAGCTTCTCGGATTCGCCTACCTTGGAACGGTCTACACCCGCGACGTACTGGGCCGACCGTCTCCCAAGGTTGGATTGCTTAACATCGGAGAAGAGGAGGAGAAGGGGAACGCGACCGCCAAGGAGGCGCACCAGCTCCTCAAGCAGGCTCCGAACCTGAATTACATCGGCAATATCGAGGGCCGTGACATCATCGCGGGACATAGCAAGCTGGGCCAGCTCGACGTAGTCGTCTGCGATGGATTTGTGGGGAATATCGTCCTCAAGTTCTATGAATCGGTCGCCCGGCTCATCCTGAGCCTGGTGCGGAAGAAGGCTCCCGACGTTCTCGAACGGAAAGATATTCGGGAAGTCTTCCGGCACCTCGACTATTCGGAATACGGCGGCGCGCCGCTCCTCGGGGTGAAGGGTGTCTCCATCATCTGTCACGGCAGTTCGAGTCCCAACGCGTTCAAGAACGCAGTGCGGGTAGCCGTCACGGCAGTGGAACACGATCTGAGTGGTCGGATCGGCGTCGAGTTCGCGCGGCGGGAAGCGGCCAACACCGCATGATCCAGCGTCCCATTGCCTATATCGCCGGACTCGGCGTCGCTATCCCCGAGCGGATCGTCACCAACGCCGACTTCGAGAAGACGCTGGACACTTCCGATCAGTGGATCGTGGAGCGCACCGGGATCCGGGAGCGTCGCTTCGCGCGGCCGGACGAGACCGTCTCCACCATGGGCAGGGATGCCGCGGTGAAGGCGCTTTGCCGAGCCGGGACCACGGCATCGGAGTTGGACGGCATCATCGTCGCGACCGCGACCCCGGACAGTCCCTTGCCCTCCACTGCCTGCCAGGTTCAGGCTCTGTTGGGAGCCGAGCGCGCCGCCACCTTCGACATCGCCGCAGCCTGTTCCGGGTTCGTCTACGGTCTGACCATCGCCGAGGGACTGATCGCGACGGGCCAGGGAGAGCGGATCCTGGTGATCGGTGGCGAGAAGCTCACCAGTATCACCGATTCGCAGGATCGCTCAACCGCGATCTTGTTCGGCGACGGTGCCGGAGCCGCGGTGGTGCAGGGCACCTCCGGCGGCGATCGCGGCATCCTCTCGACCTTCATTCGCTCCGACGGTCGGCTCAAACTGCTGCTCCACATTCCCGGCGGCGGCACGGTTGACCCGATCAGCGAGAAGGTGGTGCGGGAACGTTCGCACTACATGAAGATGGCCGGACGCGAGGTCTTCAAGCACGCCGTGACCGAGATGGCCGAGGCCTGCGACGTGGCCCTCACTCGCGCCGGGATCACCGGTGAGCAGCTAGACCTGCTGGTTCCTCACCAGGCCAATATCCGGATCATCGAGGCAACGGCGAAGCACGCGGGACTGCCGATGAGCAAGGTGATGGTCAACGTCGACCGCTACGGCAATACCTCTTCCGCCTCGATCCCGCTCGCCCTGGCGCAGGCCGAGGAGGAAGGTCGGTTGAAGCCCGGTATGCTGGTGATGCTGGTAGCCTTCGGCGCCGGCTTCACCTGGGGCAGCGCGGTCATCCGGTGGTGATCGTCCTGCTCTGCCCCGGGCAGGGCGCGCAGAAGGTCGGGATGGGGAAGGATCTGGCAGAGCGCTTCCCGGCCGCGCGCGACGTCTTCCAGCGGATTGATGACACGCTGGGAGAGCCACTTTCGCGCCTGATGTGGGAAGGACCCGAGGAAGAACTCACCCTCACCCACAACGCGCAGCCCGCCATCCTTGCCCACTCCGCCGCGGTCTGGGCCGTCGTCGGCGATCGTCTCGGAGCGGCGCTAAAGGCCGCCGCGGGCCACAGCCTGGGAGAGTACAGCGCCTACGTGGCCGCTGGGTCGCTCAGCGCGGAGATCGGGGCCCGGCTGGTGCGCCGTCGGGGTGAGTTGATGTACCAGGCCGGCACCCAGCGTCCGGGAGCGATGAGCGCGGTGCTCGGCCTCGCTACGAGTGAAGTTGATGCCGCCTGTCGCGAGGCGTCCAGCGCAGAGGCGGTTGCGGTACCCGCGAACCTGAATGCTCCTGATCAAACCGTCATTTCGGGAGATCCGGTGGCGGTCGAGAAGGCGGGAGAGGCTTGCAAGACCCGTGGAGCCAAGCGGGTCCTGCCGCTCAAGGTAAGCGGGGCCTTTCACTCCCCGCTGATGAAGCCGGCGGTTCCGGGACTGCAGCAGGCCCTGGATCAGGTGACGTTCGCGGAGCCGCGGGTTCCAATCTTTGCCAACGCCACGGCGGGTCCGGTTACGACTGGTACCGATGCCAAACGACTCCTTGCCGATCAGCTGACCGCGCCGGTTCGGTGGGTAGAGTGCATGCAGGCGGCGGGAGCAGCCGTACCCGGTGCCCGGTTCATCGAAATCGGGCCGGGGAACGTACTGTCTGGTCTGCTCAAGCGAATCGTGCCGGGTGCCAGCTCTACGGCTCTGGGTACCGCGGCTGAGGTCGAGAAATTCCTGCAGGAGGCCTGAGTTTGACGATCGACCTGACAGGAAAGACCGCATTTGTCACCGGCTCGACCCGGGGAATCGGGTTTGCCATCGCTCACACGCTACACAAAGCGGGCGCCAAGGTGGCGATCGTAGGGCGGGATCGCGCGAAGGCGGAAGCGGTCGCGGCCCAGCTGGGGAACGGCGCCGCGGGATTCGCCTGCGATGTGGCGGTCGGCTCGCAGGTCGAGGCCGCCATTGCCGAGACTGAGAAGACCCTCGGACCGATCGATATTCTGGTCAATAACGCGGGGCTCACGCGGGATAATCTCATCCTCCGTATGAGCGAGGAAGAGTGGGATGCGGTGCTGGCCGCCAATCTCAAGGGCGCCTACTTCACGATCAAGGCGGTCACTAAAGGGATGATGAAGCGGCGCAGCGGGCGGATCATCAACATCACGAGCGTTGTGGGTATCACGGGCAACAAGGGACAGGCCAACTACGCGGCCAGCAAAGCGGGGCTCATCGGGCTCACCAAATCGGTAGCCAGGGAATACGCCAGCCGCAACGTCCTGGTCAATGCGGTTGCGCCAGGATTCATCGAAACGGACATGACTAGCGCCTTGCCCGATGAGGCCAAGGCCGCGATGTTAGGCGGCGTCTCCCTTGGTCGGCCCGGACGCCCTGAGGACATTGCGGGAGCGGTGCTCTTTCTCGCATCCGATCTCGCCGGGTACATTACCGGGCAGGTCTTGGCAGTTGACGGCGGTATGACGGTCTGAATTACACCACCCCCCTTCAGAGGACGCCATGAGCAACGTGGAAGATAGGGTCAAGGACATCATCGTCGAGGAGCTGGGCGTCGAACGGGAGAAGCTGACTACCGAGGCCAGTTTCATGGAGGATCTCGGCGCGGACAGCCTCGACACCGTCGAGCTGGTCATGGCGTTCGAGAAGGAATTCGACATCGACATCCCGGACGAAGAAGCCGAGAAGCTGCGCACCGTGGGCGACGCTCTCAAGTATCTCCACGAGAAGATCGGGAAATAGTCGCGTGCGTCGTGTCGTCGTCACCGGCCTCGGGCTGGTGACTCCGGTTGGCAATACTGTTGAGGAATCCTGGGCCGGCCTTCTGGCCGGCCGGTCTGGTGCGGCCCCGATCACCAAGTTCGACGCCGCGCGCCAGGGTGTCCGGTTTGCCTGTGAGGTCAAGGGGTTCGACGCGTCCCAGTACATGGATCGCAAGGAAGCCCGGCGCTACGACCTGTTCGTTCAGTACGGGCTCGGCGCCGCGCAGGAGGCGATCGCGCAGTCGGGTCTCGAGGGCAAGTTCCCCGTGCCGGAACGCACTGGAGTTGTGATTGGCAGCGGCATCGGAGGGATGCAGACCTTCGAGGACAATTGCCGCGCCTTCGTCGAGAAGGGACCGGATCGGGTCTCCCCCTTCTTCGTTCCCATGTTCATCCCCGACATAGCTGCGGGCCTCGTCTCCATCCGGTACGGCCTCAAGGGCCCCAACTACGCCACTGTCTCAGCCTGCGCGTCGTCGGCCCATGCGATAGGTGAATCCTACCGCTACATCCGGGACGGTATCGCCGACGCCATGGTGTGCGGCGGGGCCGAAGCCGCCATTACCGGCCTGACAGTCGCCGCCTTCAACAACATGAAGGCCCTGTCTACCCGGAATGACGATCCGGAGAGGGCCAGCCGTCCCTTCGACGGGGATCGGGACGGGTTTGTTCTGGGCGATGGTTCTGGAATGGTCGTCCTCGAGGCCCTGGAGCACGCGGAGGCGCGAGGCGCCACCATTCTGGGCGAAGTGATCGGCTACGGCCTGAGCGGAGACGCCCACCACATCACCTCACCGCCGGACAATGGCGAAGGTGCCCAGCTGGCGATGAGGATGTGCCTCAAGGACGGGCTCATCGACCCCGCCGAAGTTGACTACATCAACGCCCACGGTACGTCGACTCCGCAGGGAGATGTCGCCGAAACCCGGGCGGTGAAGGCGGTCTTCGGTGATCACGCGCGAAAGCTCGTGTTCAACTCCACGAAGTCGATGACCGGTCACTTGCTGGGTGCTGCGGGCGGCCTCGAGTTCTGCATCTCCACCCTGGTCGCCTCGACCTGCAAGATTCCTCCGACCATCAATCAGGTCACGCCGGA
Organism: Gemmatimonadales bacterium; assembly: GCA_035472975.1. Taxonomy (GTDB): domain Bacteria; phylum Gemmatimonadota; class Gemmatimonadetes; order Gemmatimonadales; family GWC2-71-9; genus DATBGE01. The sequence goes on along the minus strand of DATIOP010000199.1, from coordinate 5,909 downwards.
TCCCGAATGCGACCTGTTCTCGGCGCCCAACAAGATGATCGAGCGTCCCATCCGGGTCGCGCTCTCCAACTCCTTCGGCTTCGGCGGGCACAACGTGACTCTCGCGGTCCGGAGATTCGAAGAGTAGCAGCGTCCTTTTAGCGTCAGGTTTTTTCCAGACCCCCCTCGTTCCTGGGGGGTCTTGTTCTTTCTTCCAGGTTGCGCCATCTCTGCTGACGACGGCAATCCACCGAACCAGCTCGAGGGCAAACATGGCTACATGGCACCGACTTGGCACCCGCGCCGAGGTGCTGGCGCGTGTCCCGTTCTCCGTGAAGCTCGATCGGCATCAGATCGCTCTGTTCTATTACAGGGACCGCTTCTGTGCCATCGGCAACAACTGCAATCACAAGGGCGGGCCGCTGTGTAATGGCCACCTGAACGGTGAGTTTGTGATGTGCCCCTGGCATGGGTGGGAGTACAGCGTGCTGACCGGTCGTGGCCCGACGGGCTATGAGGAAGAGACCGTCCCGACCTTCACAGTCGAGGAACGCGAGGACGGCATCTACCTCAACACCACGCCGGCCACTCCGCGCCAGGTAGTGAAACACGAGCCGCATCCTCTACTCCATCCGACGCCGAAACCGGCCGGGTCACCGCCTCGCGTCTTTGCGCTTTCCACGACGGCGATGGACGAGGTCAATCCCCGCTACTCCACCTCGGACGCGCTGCTCGAGGCCGCAACCGACTATGCGAGGGAGAGCCTGGGAGCGGAAACCCGATTTCTCCGGCTCACCGACCTGAATTTCCGCCCTTGTGAGGGGAACTACTCGAAGGCGGCAAACGCCTGCACCTGGCCCTGTGCCATCACCGAAAGGGATCCCTCCGACCAGCTCACCGCGGTGTACGAGGGCCTCGTCAATTGGGGAGATGTGATCATTCTGAGTACCCCGATCCGCTGGGGCCAGGCATCGTCGCTGTATCACCGCATGGCCGAACGGCTCAACTGCGTCCAGAACCAGGTCACCATCAACAATCGGGTACTCATCCGGAACAAGGTCGCGGCGTTCATCATCACCGGGGGACAGGACAACATTCAGTCGGTCGCAGGGGGACTGATGACGTTCTGGAGCGAACTGGGCTACGTCTTCCCGCCATTTCCCTTCATCGCCCACTCGCGGGGGTGGGACGCCGAGGACATGGAGCAGAACGTGGTCCAGGTCAAGAAGAGTGAGGTTTTGCGAGACGCGGCGCGGGAACTGGTAGGACGTGCAGTGGAATTCTGGAAGATTCTGGACCGGCATCGGGACGAGTTGGAGCGCCCAATGCAGCGAGGAGGACGCAAGGCTCAGCCGCTCGACGCTTGAGAATCATCGCGGTTGCGTTGTATCGGCATGAGAAGGGGCAGGAGACCCTAGGCCGTGCAAAACCACCAAGGGCGGTGGGGGAGTCGCCGCGGCGGCCAGCCTCGCCAACGGCGCGTGAGAGGGGGTAGGGGTTGAGTCGAACTCCGTCAGGTGTTCGATCAGATTCCGAATCCCATCGTAGTCCGCGGCGGCGGAAGCATTACTGAAGGAAATGGACTCCTCGTTGCTCTGGTATTTCCCATCTTCCTCGGAGAGGAGCGCGAAGAGCCGATCGATCGCACCGAGCAGGCTGTCACTTTGCGCCACTTCCTCCTTGTCCTCACCAGCGGGTCCCGCCGCCTTCCAGCTAGTCAGTGCCCCAACCGGCCAGACGCCGCTCGCCCCCAGCCGCTCCGCCGAGTCCTGGTAGGTGATGTCGATCTCCGCGACGGAGGTTCGGTACTGGGTCAGTATGGTTCGCAGCGGCCCGATCGCTCGTCGGGTAAGTCGAACGCTGTCGGACGTGGAGAGTCTGGACGGAGTGAAGAGCCGGGTGAATGCCAGCTTGGAGATTCCCTGATCGAGGGCGTTGGCCTGCCGATCACGGGCCAAATCGCGCCGGACGGCCAACTCCTCGGGTGTTGGAATCTGGGGTCCGACCCTGTGGACCGATTCGGCAGGCGCCGTCGCCGGGGATTCAACGATCGTTGGGGCGGCGTTAGGCGTCAGCGGAAGCGGATCGGGGTGAGTGGGCCCGATGTTGGGTGGTTTGATCGCCTCGGGAACAGGCGTTGTGGGCCGGGGGAGCACGAACAGGACGACCACTATCACCGCCGCGGCGGCCCCCCCGATTCCGATCATGAGGGGAGTGGGGTTCTTCCGCTTGAGCAGTAGCTCCCGCCCGCTTCGGGATTCCATCTGGATAAAGGGAACCAGCCGCGGCGGTCCAAGTTCGATAGGAAGTTGTTCCGGGGAACTCTCTTCGGATGAGCTCTCCCGCTCGGGAGCCGCAGAGAGACCTCCTTCTGAGGAGGTTAGCTCTGGTTCTGATGATTCTTCGGGAGGTGCGGCGGAACTCTCCTGCGTCGCGTCCGGCTCTTCTAGCGCTATGGGGCGTTGCTCGAGAGCAGCCTGATAGTCCGGATGGGTCCGGATGGGTAACCAGCTACGGGACTGCTTGTGGTAGATCTCGGCGTCCGGAGCTATGACGCCACTCGCAATGCCGACGGAAAGCTCCTCAATGGAGCGGAAGACGGCTTCTTCGCCAGTAGCCAGGCGGATACGATACATGCGGTCCCAAGGGCAATAGCCGGTAACCTCTCTCTGCCCTTGAGTATAGCGCCATAGCCCGCAGGGGTCGAGGCGCTGGAAATGTTGCTATTTGGCGAGTGGGGGAGGCGGGTTGGTGAAGGCGTGGACCATATGAGGCACCGTTACCGCGGTGGCCGTGCCGGTCGAGTCGAGCCACGCCTGAGCTGTACCGAGGAGACGGCCCCGAACCCGGTTCCATATCGTGGCCGCGGTGGGGTTGGTAAACGAGATCGAGCCTTCCTGCAGCGAATACCGGCCCTGTTGAGACGTCAGCAGGGCGTAAAGGCTGTCACTGTCTTCAAGCATGTCCCGCACGGCCGCTCCTGCCTCATAACTCTCCCGCTGAGACCGGCTTGGGGAACGAGTCGCCCCAACCGTTTGTTCCAGCATGACCTCTCGAGCCCGGTAGGTGCTGACGATGTTGCCAGCCGCGGCGATTGACCGGCGGGTGATCCGGACAGCCTCCGCGCTTTTCAATCGGACCGGGGCGAAGACGTGGTCGAAACGGATATAGTCCAGGGCGTCTTCCAGCTCGTCCCGCGCGTCGGCGTAACCACTCTCGTAGGAATCGAGCGTGGGTGCTGCCGCGAGCGTTTCTCGCTCCCGCCGTGGCGTCTCCCGCCTGGGGATCCCGGCTCTTTCGAGTTCGGCCGCTGCGCTATCCGCAGCTGCCTTTTCGACCGCAGCAACGGGTGCTGGGGCTGGCGCTGGTGCAGGTGTAGCACTCGCGGGAGGCGTCATCCCCTCATGCGCCGCCGCGAGCAACCGCTTGCCGTTCCCGACCATATAGATCGTGAGCAGAACGCTGGCGCCGATCACGAGAAGCAGTCCCAGATGCATCGAGAGCATCTCTCGTAGCTTGCGCGCGCGGGTCATGAACACACTTGTGGGCAAAGAAGGCGGGGCCTGCGGCGTCGCCGTCGACCCAGGTTCGGGCGCCTCTGTGGAGGCTCGCGTGGGCTGCTCCATCGGAATAGTTGGAGCGCTCGGTGCGGAAAGTTGTGTCGGTGCTGGCATTGGACTCGGCGGGGGAGCCGTCTCCCCGAGCGGAATCGGGGCCAGGCTTACTGGCGGTTGAGTAACAGGCTGCGGTAGAGACTGGCTCTCAGTCGGGCTCTCGGCGGGTGCCGGATTGACCCGTGCGGCCTGAAAGTCCGGGTGCGATGCCATCTGCATCCAGCGATTGGCGTCTGGAAGGTAGACTTCGGCCGTGGGCCCAACAACGCCCGACTGAACCGCGAGCGTCAGCTCCTCAACGGTCCGGAAGACGGCTTGTTCGCCTGAGGCTAACCGTATTCGGTACATTTGTCCGCCGGTTTCTGGGGTCTGAACCCTGAATACGTTCCACTTTCCCTGCCGTCCCATCCACCGCCCACATCGGAACGCATCACTACCCGGGGATACCATGACTGCTCTGCCCATCGCCGAGTCGGCCGTCGGAAATCCGTTGTCCAGACGCACTTTCGTGCGGGCCGCAATCGGGGTCAGCATTACCTCGCTAGCCAATTCCGTGCCCGCCCCCCTTCATGCGTCACCTCAGGAGGACAGGCCTCGGCTAAGTTATGATGGATTCGAGCTTGAGGAGGTCTCAGTTAAACAACTACAAGAAGGGATGGAGAGCGGGAAATGGACCGCCCGGAGCATTGCGGAGGCCTATCTCGGGCGGATTGAAGCGGTAGACCGCAAAGGGCCGAATCTCGGTGCGCTCATGGAAACGAACAAAGGTGCGCTCGACATCGCGGACACCCTGGACCGGGAACGAAAAGAGCGAGGGCCACGAGGATCGTTACACGGAATCCCGGTACTCCTCAAGGACAACATCGATACCGGCGACAGCCAGCAGACCACCGCCGGCTCACTGGCCCTAGAGGGGTCCCATGCTCCGAAGGACGCATTTCTCGTAGAGCGGCTTCGGGCGGCTGGCGCCGTAATCCTGGGGAAAACCAACATGAGCGAGTGGGCCAACTTCCGCTCCAACCACTCGACCAGCGGATGGAGCAGCAGGGGAGGGCAATGCCGCAACCCATACGTGCTTGACCGCAATCCTTGCGGCTCAAGCTCCGGCTCCGGTGCGGCCGTCTCGGCGAATCTCGGCGCGCTGGGAGTGGGAACCGAGACGGACGGCTCCATTGTCTGTCCAGCCTCGACGAACGGCCTGGTTGGAATCAAGCCGACCGTGGGGTTGGTGAGCCGCAGTGGGATAATCCCGATTTCAGCGAGCCAGGACACCGCCGGCCCACTCGCCCGATCAGTTGCAGACGCAGCCGTACTTCTTGGCGCTCTGGCCGGCGTCGATCCAGCCGACGGAGCAACCGCAGCCAGCTCGAGTCAGGCCGGGACCGACTACACCCGGTTTCTACAGTCCGATGGTCTCAAAGGGACCCGAATCGGGGTACCACGCAAGCTGTTCTTCGGATATCACACCGCCACCGATACCGTAATCGAGGAGGCGATTCGCGAAATGGCGCGCCAGGGGGCAACCATCGTCGATCCTTGCGACCTTCCTCACGCGGGAGAGTACGACGCTGCCGAATTCGAGGTGCTGCTTTACGAGTTCAAGGCGGGCCTCAACGCATATCTCGCGAAGTTGGGTCCGGATGCCCCCGTACACACGCTCGCCGAGGTGATTTCCTACAACGAGAAAGAGAAGGCTCGGGTCCTCCCGTTCTTTGGGCAGGAGACCATGATCCAGGCTGAAGCCAAAGGTCCGTTGACCGAGAAGGCCTACAAGGAGGCGCTGGCCAAGTGCCGGAAGCTGTCTCGCTCTTCCGGCCTGGATCCGCTCTTCTCCAAGCACCAACTGGACGCCCTTGCCGCGCCGACTGGCCACCCCGCCTGGCCTACTGATCTCGTCAACGGCGACCACTTCCTCGGCGCCAGCTCGACGCCGGCTGCGGTCTCCGGTTATCCCAGCATCAGCGTTCCGGCCGGATACATCTTCGGCCTGCCGGTCGGTCTTTCGTTGATTGGCAAGCCTTGGCAGGAAGGAACCCTGATCAGAATGGCTTACGCCTATGAGCAGGCGACCAAGCAGCGGCGCGCTCCGAGCTTTCTCCCTTCGGTGGACCTGAGCGCGGGAGTTCCCGGGTGAGTCGTCGCTTTGCGGCCTTGCTGGCCTTGGCAGCCAACGGAGCTGTCAGAGCGGCGGCGCTGGCCGCGCAGGACCCGACCGCCGATTCGCTTCCCAAAGCTTCGGTAGACAGCACTGCGGATTCCCTGACCGCGCCGCAGCGCTACAAGAACAAGATCTTCGGGCTTCCCTTCGTGGGTTAT
>DATIOP010000198.1:0-4951 GCA_035472975.1 Gemmatimonadales bacterium | reverse complement strand
GACGAATACACATCGTCCTTGACCAGGCGCTCGGAGAGGACGATCGCGTCCTCGAAGTTGTGTCCGTACCAGGGCATGAACGCCACGGTGACGTTGCTGCCCAGTGCCAGCTCGCCCGCCTCGGTGGCGGAGCCGTCGGCGATGACCTGACCGGCCTTCACCTTCTGGCCCATGCTCACCAGCGGCCGCTGGTTGATGGCCGTGTCCTGGTTGGTCCGCCAGAACTTCTTCACCCGATACCGGTCGTGCTGGGTCAGGCGGGCCAGCGGGGTGTCTCCCACATGGCCGTTTTCACCGGCGTCGATGATGATCTCATCGGCGGTCACCCGGGTGACGGTACCGGCCCGGCGGGCCAGGATCACGGCGCCGGAGTCGCTCGCGACCTTCTCCTCCAGCCCGGTGCCAACCACCGGAGCCTGGGGGAAGAGCAGCGGGACCGACTGGCGCTGCATGTTGGAGCCCATCAACGCGCGGTTGGCGTCGTCGTGCTCCAGGAACGGAATCAGTGCCGCGGCAATGGAGACCAGCTGCTCGGGCGCCACGTCCATGTATTCGATCCGGTCGGGCGGCAGCAACGGGTAGTCGTCGCCCTTACGGGTCAGGACCAGGTCGTCAACGAAACGGCCTTCCTCGTCGAGCGGCGCGTTGGCCTGGGCCACCGCGAACTCCTCCTCCTCGCTCGCCGAAAGCCAGCGGACCTCGTTGGTCACCTTGGCATTCTTCACGACCCGATACGGCGTTTCGATGAAGCCCAGGTCGTTGATCCGGGCGTAGGTCGAGAGGCTGGTGATCAGGCCGATGTTCGGACCTTCCGGCGTCTCGATCGGGCACATCCGGCCGTACTGGGAGTAGTGCACGTCGCGCACTTCGAATCCGGCGCGCTCCCGGGTAAGACCACCGGGACCCAGAGCCGAAAGCCTCCGCTTGTTGGTCAGCTCGGCCAGCGGGTTGGTCTGGTCCATGAACTGGGAGAGCTGGGAGGACCCGAAGAAGGCCTGGATCACGGCCGAAACGGTCCGGGCGTTCACCAGGTCGTCCAGCGAGATCTTCTCCGGATCGGCGTTGATGCTCATCCGCTCCTTGACCAGTCGCGCCATCCGCGAAAGGCCGACGGAGAACTGGTTCGCAATCAACTCACCCACCGACCGGATCCGGCGGTTGCCGAGATGGTCGATGTCGTCGGTGTAGCCGCGGCCATCGTTCAGGTCGATCAAGTACCGGATGATGGCGATGAAGTCCTCTTCGGTGAGGACGGTGTGGTTCGCCGGCGTCCGGGTCTTGAGCCGCTGGTTGATCTTGTAGCGGCCTACCCGCCCCAGGTCGTACCGCTTGGGGTTGAAGAACAGCCGCTTCAGCGCCTCGCGCGCGGTCTCGAGGTTCGGCGCCTCGCCCGGGCGCAGCAGGGCGTAGATCTGCTCCAGGGCCTCGGCCTCGCTGTGGGTCGGGTCCTTGGCCAGCGTGTTCTTGATCAACGGCGATTCACTGCGGCCCGGAGGCAGCAGGACGTCAACCTTCCGGAGCTGCGCCTTGATCAACCGCTTCTTGAGCGTATCGGTGAGCTCCTTGCCTCCCTCGGCCAGGACTTCACCGGTCTCCGGGTCGGCCACGTCGAAGGCAAGTACATAGCGAGCGCGCTCACGGGTCGTGGTCGGCTGCTCCTCGTCATGCAGATCGAGCGAGGTGTAGCCGGCAAACACCGTGACGTGCTTTACGCCGACGTGCTGCAGGTGCTTGACTCGCTCCTGGGTCAGCTCGTCTCCCACGGCCGCGAGCGGCGCGCCCTTCGGGTCTTCCGGGTTGGGAACGTCGACCGAGATCAGCGCACCAACAACCTCGCGCCGCTCCTGCCGGCCCTCGAGCTTTCCGGTGATGTCCAGTTCCTTGGTCGCGAAGAAGAGCCGCAGGATCTCGGCGTTGGTTCCGTAGCCGAACGCCCGAAGCAGGGCCGTGGCAGGGAACTTCTTCTTCTTATCGATGTGGACGTAGATCACATCGTGGATGTCGATCGTGAACTCGACCCACGACCCGCGGAACGGGATGATCCGGGCGCTGTACAGACGCTGGCCGTTCGGGTGGGTATCCTCTTCGAACACGACACCCGGCGAGCGGTGCAGCTGGCTCACCACGACGCGCTCCGCTCCGTTGATCACGAACGTGCCGAGCGGGGTCATGATCGGCAGCTCGCCTAGGTAGACCTCCTTCTCGATCGCGTTCTTGAGCCGGCGCTGGCCGTCCACCTCCTCGAACACGTCGAGGCGGAGGGTGGCCTTGAGGGGCGCGGCGTAGGTCATGTCGCGCTCGATGCACTCCTCGACGGTGTACTTCGGCTCGCCCAAGCTGTACTGGAGGAATTCCAGGCTGTACTTCCCGTTCACGTCGCTGATCGGGAACAGGTCCCGGAAGACGCGCTCCAGCGAGACGTCCTGCCGTTCGCCGTGGACGTCATCGGGGACCAGGAGCGAATTGAACGCCTGGGTCTGGATGTCGAGCAGGTTGGGCATCGGCATGCCCACTTCCCGCTTGGAAAACACGATATGTGGCCGGGTCTCAAGCATCAGGCACTCTCACGCAACACAAAGGGCCCCGGCACGTGCCCCTTCGCCGAATGCGAAGGGGCCACACGGGGCGCAGCACAAATCAGAATTACCAGCAGTTTTCAACCGTCATGCGTCTCACCGAAGTAGGGGTTTCGGCCAAATCCATCACGGGATCGGCCGAGGGCCGACACCGCTCAGGACGGGCGTGGCCCTACTTCAGTTCGACGACGGCTCCCTGCTCCTCCAGCTTCTTCTTCATCTCTTCGGCTTCGGCCTTGGTCACGCCTTCCTTCACCGCGCTTGGCGTGCCATCGACCAGGTCCTTCGCCTCCTTTAGACCCAGGCTGGTCAGTTCCCGCACCACCTTGATGACCTGGATCTTCTTGGCACCGGCTTCCTTGAGGATGACGGCGAACTCAGTCTTCTCCTCTACTGCCGGGGCCGCACCGCCCGCCCCACCCGCCCCGGCTGCTGCGGCCGCGACGACCGAGACGTTGAACTTTGACTTGAAGGCCTCGATCAGATCGGCGAGCTCCAGTACGCTCATCTTGCCGATGGCTTCGAGGATCTCTTCCTTGCCAAGCGCTGTGGTAGTCATGTCGACGTTATCTCCCGACGGTTAAGAAGCAGCGCTGCGCTGCTCGCGAAGCGCCTCGAGGCAGCCAGCGAATGAGGCGACGATGTTGTTGAGCGTCCCCGCCACCATGGCGAGGAGCGTTTCCCGCGACGGGATTGCTCCCAGCCGCTGGATGTGAGCCACGTTGACCGGGGCCCCGTCCACGAAGCCCGCACGAATGGCCGGCTTCTCGAACTCCTTGACGAACTCGGTCAGAACCTTGGCCGCAGGCAGCGGGTCGGTGCTGAGGACGAATCCGGTCGGGCCGGCGAGGAACTCGTCCAGCCCGGTGATCTTGTTGGCGGCCAAGGCGCGCTGAGCCAGCGTGTTCTTCACCACGACGTACCGGGCCCCGGCTCCCCGGAGGCGGCGACGGAATTCCGTCATCCGCTGCACGTTGAGCCCGCGGAAATCGGTGACGTAGAGGTTCGGGCTCGACGCGAGCTCCGCGGTCAGGGCTTCGACCTCAGTTTGGCGTTCGGTTTTGCTCATCGGTAACCCGCCATTTCAAGCCGAACGCCCGGGCCCATGGTGCTGGAGACCGTCGCCGACTGGATGTAATGACCCTTCGCCGCCGCCGGCTTCGCGCGGACGATCGTATCCATGAAGGCCTGCAGATTCTCGGCGAGCTGCTGGGCCGAGAAATTGATCTTCCCGATCGGGGCGTGAACGTTCCCCGTCTTGTCTACCCGGAACTCGATCTTGCCCGCCTTGATTTCCCGAACGGCCCTGGTCACGTCCATCGTCACGGTCCCGGCCTTGGGATTCGGCATGAGACCGCGGGGACCGAGGATCCGGCCCAGCTGGCCCAACTGCCCCATGACGTCCGGCGTGGCGACGATGACGTCGCACTCGAGCCAGCCGTCCTTGAGCTTCTGGATGAATTCCATGCCCGCGAAATCCGCCCCGGCGGCTTCGGCCTCCTTGGCCTTGTCTCCCTGGGCGATGACCAGCACCCGGACCGACTTACCGGTGCCGTGGGGCAGGACGACGGTACCGCGGACGACCTGGTCCGCATGGCGGGGATCCACGCCCAGCCGTACGGCGACGTCCACCGTTTCGTTGAACTTTGCGAACGCAGCCGCCTTCACGAGTGTTACGGCGTCGCTGATGGCGTACTCCCTGGTGCGGTCCACCTTGGTGACCGCGGCGCGGAACTTCTTGCCGGCGGCAGGCATCAGTCGATCACCTCCACGCCCATGGACCGCGCGGTGCCGGCGATCATCCGCATCGCGCCGTCGAGGTCGGCCGCATTCAGGTCGGCCATCTTGAGCTCGGCGATCTTCTTGAGCTGCGCGCGGGTGACCTTCCCCACCTTGGTCCGGTTGGGCTGGCCGCTTCCCTTCTCCAGTCCCGCTTCCTTGAGAATGAGGTTCGGGGCCGGCGGGGTCTTGGTGATGAACGAAAAGGTCCGGTCCTGATAGACGGTGACCAGCACCGGGATGATCATCCCGGACTGACCCTGGGTCCTGGCGTTGAACTGCTTGCAGAACTCCATGATGTTCACGCCATGCGGACCGAGCGCGGTGCCCACGGGCGGCGCGGGATTCGCTGCGCCAGCCGGGCACTGCAGCTTGATGACTGCGGTGACCTTCTTTGCCATACCTCTCCTTCGTGTCGCCCGGGTTCAGCAACCCGTTGGCTCCCGCGAAACCGCGCGGTGGCGGGAGGCGTTGGACAAATTTCAGATTTGAGATCTCAGATTTCAGATTTTTTCAATCTTCAATCTGAAATCTTCATTCTGAAATCGCCCTAATGCCCTCTCAGCTGCAAATAGTCCAGCTCTACGCTCGTCGGC